>CAZUYY010000296.1:0-4011 GCA_964624935.1 uncultured Prolixibacteraceae bacterium | reverse complement strand
TTGCTTATTCTCGAAAACATGCTCTGCTTCTGTTGAGCAGCCTTATGCACCCTGATATCAAGGATAGGAAATAAAAATCCCCGCACACCTGTCGCTCCTTGATATTGGGAGAGAATATTTCTGGATTCTTCTGATAAGTGGATATTGATCACCTTGCCGGTTTTTTGTCTCACATAATAAATTCGGCTACTAACAATGTTTTCGTTCTTCAAATTCGCAATGTCGCTGAAATTAATGCCTCCGCATAGATAGCTGAAAACAAATATATCTCTCGATAACCTGATTGAATCACTTTCTTCAGATAAGTCAAGTCCAATGATATTCTTGATATCTTCTTTGGAGATAGCCCGTTTTTTGGTCTTAACATCGAATTTGCTGATCTTATACACATCAAAAGGATAATCTGCCTTCCTTGCACATTTGTCTTCCACAGCCTTGTTGAAGGCACTCCTAAGGGTACGGAATAATAAGCTCATCGTTGTTTCTTTATTACCCTTTGCCCTCAACCATTTTTCATACTTATTCAGCCAGGGAACATCAATATCGGAAAATAGGATATTGAGCCGGCCTTTGTTGAAAACTTTAATCGAGTTGTAGGAGGTTTTATAAACCAACCTATTACCTGTTTTATCTGTCTTTTCAAGGCTCAAAATAAGCTCTTTATAGAACTCTCCAACTGATTTATCCTTGATGGTTGATATATTGCCTTTAAGTAATCCTGTCGGCGTATAATCCTTTCCATTGGCAATATATTCAAGTATCTGCTTCTGTATCACAAGGATTTTATCAGAGATGATCTTTTGAAGATATTCAACATTTGGGCAATCAGCCTTTGGTTTGTTATTCAGGAAATCCCAGTTATCAGCATGGATGGAGATGCCCAAACTTTGGTATTTTCGTTTACCATTCTTGGAAATCTGAATCATTAAGGGTGTTCCCCATTGGAAAGTATCTTACATTTGAAACAAACTACTGAAATTGAGGTATACATGTAATTTTCGGTTTACATCCCGGTTTACATGCTTGCAAGAAAATCGTAAAAACAAAGGAGATAAAAAGAAAATCAGTCAGCTACATATTTTGTAACTAACTGATTATAAGTTATTATTCAGTGACCCCGGCGGGATTCGAACCCACGACCCACAGCTTAGAAGGCTGTTGCTCTATCCAGCTGAGCTACGGGGCCAGTTTATTAGAAGGCTGTTGCTCCCTGACTACCGGCAGGCAGGTATCCAGTTGAGCTACGTGGCCTTGAAATGGTGTGCAAATTTAGAAAAATTTAAGTTACTAACAAGGTTCCAAGCTATTGCTGAATATTCTAATTTTGTAACAATGTTTAACCACGAGGTTTATAAAGTTCATAAAGTTTGGCAAGTTGGGGAGATTTAAGGATTTTTGCTAATTGATGGTAAATGACGATTGAGGAAATAAACAATATGAATGGGAATGAGAACGATAATCCCGAACTTGAATCAGGAGAGTTAAGGGGTGCGATCCATTTATCGTCCATGTACAAAGATTGGTTCCTGGATTATGCATCTTATGTGATCCTTGAACGTGCGGTGCCGGAGGTTATGGATGGATTGAAGCCTGTACAGCGGCGGATCCTCCATGCCATGAAGGAACTGGATGACGGGCGTTACAATAAGGTGGCCAACATCATCGGTCACACCATGAAGTACCATCCTCATGGAGATGCTTCTATCGGAGATGCACTGGTTCAGCTTGGACAGAAAGATTTACTGATAGATACGCAGGGCAACTGGGGAAATGTTCTCACAGGCGACAATGCTGCCGCGCCGAGATATATTGAAGCGAGGTTGTCGAAATTCGCACTTGAAGTATTATTCAATCCGAAAACAACAGTCTGGAAAGCTTCCTATGATGGAAGAAATAAGGAGCCCATAGCATTACCTGCCAAATTCCCATTGCTGCTTGCACAGGGCGGAGAAGGTATTGCGGTCGGCCTTGCCTCCAAGATCCTGCCTCATAATTTCAACGAACTTATCGATGCATCCATAAAAATATTGCAGGGTAAAGAATTCGAGTTGTTCCCTGATTTTCTTACCGGTGGGTTTGTAGATGTATCCAGGTACAACGATGGTACACGGGGAGGGAAGATCCGCTCGCGTGCAAAAATCAGTCAACTGGATAAAAAAACGTTGGTGATCACTGAAATTCCGTTCGGGACTACTACCAATTCTATTATTGATTCCATCCTGGCAGCCAATGATAAGGGGAAGATCAAGATAAAGAAGATCGATGACAATACCTCTCAGAATGTCGAGATCCTTATCCAGCTTGTTCCCGGGGTTTCACCGGATACCACCATGGATGCCCTCTATGCTTTCACTGATTGCGAGGTGTCGATTTCGCCAAATACCTGTGTGATAGCAAATGAGAAGCCCAGCTTTATGGGCGTAAGCGAGATCCTGCGAATTTCTACTGCCTCAACACTTGACCTGTTGCGAAGAGAACTTGAGATCCGGCGGGATGAACTGAAAGAACAATTGCATTACGCCTCCCTGGAGAAGATATTTATCGAAAAAGAGATCTATGAAGGGATCAAGAAATGCAAGACAGGGGAGGAGATCGATAAAGCCATCGTCAAAGGGTTTAAGCCTTACGTCAGCCTCCTGATCAGGCAGGTCGAAGCAGATGACCTGCATCGTCTGCGGAAGATCCCGATTGAGCGGATATCGAAATTCAATTCGGATAAAGCAGATGAAAGTATACGTGACATCAGGATAAACATCGAAGAAGTCGAAAATCATCTTGCCCACCTCGTCGATTATGCCATTGAATATTTCCGGCAGATCAAAAAGAAATATGGCAAAGGACGTGACCGTAAATCAGAGATCAGGAATTTCGATACCATTGAAGCTGTCAAGGTTGCTGCTGCCACCCAACGTCTTTATGTGAACAGGGAAGAAGGTTTTGCCGGTACCTCGTTGCGTAAGGATGAATTTGTGACCGAATGCTCAGACATCGATGATATCATTGTTTTCAGGCAGAACGGTACTTTTATGGTCACAAAGGTTAATGACAAGGTATTTGTCGGGCAGGATGTCATTCACATTGCCATATTTAATAAAAATGATGAACGGACAGTGTATAACCTGATCTACCGGGATGGGAAGAATGGAAAGACCCTGGTGAAAAGGTTTAATGTTCTGGGTATAACGCGCGACAAAGAATATTTCATCACGAAAGGAACGCCTGACTCGAAAGTCCTTTATTTTACGGCGAATCCGAATGGCGAGGCAGAGATTGTGCGGGTTGACCTTCGTCCGAAACCGAGGTTAAAAAAATTGAATTTCGATTTCGATTTTGCTACCATTGTAATTAAAGGAAGAGGCTCCATGGGAAATATTCTTACCCGTTATGGAGTGAGGAAAATAGAAAAGAGACAGGAAGGTGTTTCGACCCTTAGTTCACGACTGATCTGGTACGATGAAACCGTGAAAAGGCTAAATTCTGAAGAAAGGGGGAGTCTTCTTGGTGAATTCTCAGGTACAGATAGAATTGTCACTCTCATGCAATCAGGACATTATCGCCTCGCTTCGTTTGATTTAAGTACTCATTTCGATGAGGACATGATCCTCATTGAAAAATATGATCCTGAAAAAGTTTACACAGCCGTTTATGAAGATACGAAAATGAAAATGTTTTACGTTAAACGATTTATGATCGAACAGACTGAACGGAAAATGGATTTTATTGGTGAAGATGAAAAGAACAGACTCGTGCTTCTTACCGGTGATAACTATCCCCGGATTGACGTTACATTTGATATGAAACTCAAGACCAAGGGAGCTGAGAAGGAAGAGATCAAGATTCCTGAATTCATTGGTGTTAAAGGCTTTAAGGCAAAAGGGAAACGGATTTCCATCCATGCTGTGAAGAAGGTTGAATTTATAGAACCGATGCAGGAAGACAATGAAGGAATGAAGAATGAAGAATTAAAAATGAAGAATGAAGGAATGAAGAATGAAGAATTAAAAATGAAGA
>CAZUYY010000295.1:0-4021 GCA_964624935.1 uncultured Prolixibacteraceae bacterium | reverse complement strand
AATGATTGAATCCCAGACCAAAACTTGTCAAAGCTTTTACTCTGGCCAATTCGTTATTTGATGTGCTAAGACGAAAATGAATTAGCCGTTTTTTGTAACATGACTACTTTTTTTCAACTTCAAAATGCAATATTACTATTGTACTGATATATCTTTGTAACCTGTTACTAAAAGAATACCGATTACAAAAAGGATACCATGAACCAGAATATTTGCTGTACTAATGAAAACGGGGGTTCTTGTAGTACTGCAAGACTTGCAATTCAGGATACCCTTGATATTGTTGGTGGAAAATGGAAGCTCGTTCTTATTTCAATTCTAAGAAATGGGAAAAGAAGGTTCAGGGAGCTGTCAAGAGATGCAGGAATCTCACCACGTATATTATCGAAAGAATTACAGGAACTGGAAATAAATGGATTGGTAAGCAGAACTGTTTGTAATACAAAACCAATCACTGTTGAATATGCTCTTACGGAATATAGTGAAACACTTTCAGAAGTGGTAATCGCTATGCATGAATGGGGGATGCAGCATCGTAAGAAAATTACAGGCCAGCTTGAAATGATCAAATATGCTGAAGGGGAACATGAATCCAAAAAGGAACAGATCAAAACAAAAAACAAATAAGGAGACAGGACTGATAAGTGTTGTGAGGCCTTATCGCGGACATGTTATGCTGCTGATTATCATGGCACTGGGGGGTAGCAGCATAAATCTTCTGATCCCCAGGATCATTGCACGGAGTATTGACGCCTTTGCTTCCCACAGGTTTGAGGTAGTGACGGTGATTATAGAATTTATGCTGGCTGCAGCCGGTATTTTTGTTTTTACCTTCCTGCAAGGGGTGATCCAGTCGCTGACAGGGGAAAAAGTTGCAAAGGAATTCCGCAGACGGATGGCTGATAAAATATCGCGGCAGAGCTTTTCATTTGTACTGAAATCGAACCCTTCAAAGCTTCTGACGAATCTGACTTCAGACATGGACTCCGTCAAAATGTTTGTTTCACAGGCTTTTGTCAACATCATCTCTTCTGTATTCGTGATTATCGGGGCATCGGTTCTGCTGATCATGATCAACTGGAGGCTTGCCCTTTGTGTACTTTTGATCGTACCCGTGATCGCAGGGTCTTTCTTTTTTGTTTTCAGGAAAGTGCGGGTTATTTTCAGAAAGAGCAGGGAAGTAATTGACACGCTGAACAAGATCATCAGCGAAAGCATATTGGGATCTGCGCTCATCCGGGTGCTGAACTCCCAGCAACCGGAGAGCCAGAAGTTTATGGAGATAAACATGAAATCGAGGGACCTTGGGTTGTCGATCGTCAGGCTCTTTTCAGTTCTGATACCGATCATCATGTTTGTGTCAAATATGGCTGTCGTCACTATCCTTGCCGTGGGCGGTCATTTCGTAGTGAACGGGACGATGACCCTTGGAGATTTCGCTGCCTTTAACAGTTACCTGAGCATGCTGATATTCCCGGTACTACTCATCGGCTTTATGAGCAATGTTATTGCGTCGGCCTCGGCGTCTTTTGGAAGGATAACACAGGTGCTGGATGCAGAGCCTCCCAGGGAAACGGGGACTATCTATTCTGATATCCGCGGGAATATTGTATTGGATAACGTTTGCCTCAGCTATGGGGAAAAGCCGGTACTGAAAAATGTTTCGCTCTCCGTGACGGCAGGGAGCAAGACGGCCATCATCGGACCTACCGCGGCGGGAAAGAGTCAATTGCTTTACCTGCTTACAAACCTTATCGTTCCTGATTCAGGAAGTATAGAATACGATGGAGTTTCCATTGAAGACTATAAAAAAGAGGTATTCCACAAACAGATTGGTTTTGTTTTTCAGGACAGTGTGATCTTCAACATGAGTTTGAAAGAAAACATTGCCTTCAATGATTCGGTGGCAGAAGAGAATGTGAGAAAGGCGATAAGATGCGCGGAACTGGAAGAGTTTATCGATTCACTGCCGGAAAAGCTCGATACCATTGTCGCGGAAAGAGGAACCAGCCTGTCGGGCGGGCAAAAGCAGAGGATCATGCTTGCCAGGGCGCTGGCATTAAACCCAAGAATCCTTCTGCTCGATGATTTTACTTCGAGGGTTGACAGGAAGACCGAATACAAGATACTGAAAAATATCGGGGACAGTTACCCAGATCTGACCTTGCTTTCCATCACCCAGAAAATTGAGCCGGTGATGGATTTTGAACAGATCATCCTTCTCATGGAGGGAGAGATCATTGCGTCGGGAAAGCATCCGGAGCTGCTGCAGAATTCGCCGGAATACATACAGATATTCAAGTCGCAGAGGAGCACGAACCATTATTAATTATGATCTACGAATTACGAATTACGAAAAGGGGAGGATGGAGGATAGAAAAAATTATGAATTAAAAATTAAGTATTAGGTAAAAAGCAATAGACAGGCAGTAAGAAGTTTGAGGCAGGAGTTATGAATTATGATCTGAACAGGGCGGCGGAGAAGGAGGTGAAGAGACTTCCGGTGATTGCATCTTTGAGGAAGCTTGTGAGCATCATCAGTGGAGAGAGCCGCAGGTTAACCATTGCATTGGGCGCAATTCTCCTGAACGCGGGGCTGACCCTGCTTGGTCCTTATCTTGTGGGGCATACGATCGATACCTATGTACAGACTAAGAACTACCATGGGGTGCTCGTTTTTGCGGGGATCCTGCTGGTGATGTATGTTACATCATTTATCGTCAACTATTCGCAGATGCGGATGATGGGTGGGATAGGTCAACGGATGCTGTTCAAACTTCGCAATTCGGTATTCAATAAGCTACAGGAACTGCCACTAGATTTTTTCAACCAGAATAAAACGGGAGACCTGATCTCAAGGATCAACAACGATACCGACAAGGTAAATCAGTTCTTCTCACAATCGCTGATGCAATTTATAGGGAGCCTGATAACAATGATTGGCGCTGCTATCCTGTTATTGGTGATCAACTTTCCCCTGGGCCTTGCTGCGCTTTCACCTGCTCTTCTTCTTTGGATACTAACAAGAACGGTTTCTCCCTGGGTCAGGAAAAAGAATGAAGCAAGCCTGAAGAGCCTTGGAAATATTTCGGCAGAGATCCAGGAGAGCCTGGCAAATTTCAGGGTGGTGATCGCTTTCAATCGTCGTGATTATTTTCGCAAGCGGTTTGAGGATGCCAACCAGGAGAATTATAAAAGGTCAGTTCATGCCGGGATCGCCAACACCATACTGACGCCATTCTATACGTTTGCTTCGAACATCGGTCAACTTATCGTGCTTTCGCTTGGCATATGGCTTATCATCAAAGGATATTTTACGGTCGGTCTGCTTATCAGCTTCATTGCATACATATCGAATTTCTATAACCCGTTGCGCCAGATGGCTGCCTTGTGGTCCAATTTTCAACTGGCGCTCGCTGCATGGGACAGGATAAGTTTCCTGCTTTCGTTTGAGAACAATCTGCAGATTATTCCTGATCCGGGCGAATTAAGCAGTCCGTTTCACATTCAATTCAGTGAGGTTTCATTTACTTACCCAAACGGAAAAGAGGTATTGCACGAAGTCAGTTTCAGTTTGGCAAAAGGTAAAACCTATGCCTTTGTCGGACCCACCGGGGGAGGGAAAACGACCACAGCATCGCTGATTGCACGCTTGTATGATTGTACAAAAGGCAGAATCTTCCTGGACGGAAAGGATATACGGTCCTATACTTCCTGCGAAAGGGCTTCCAGGATAGGGTTTATTCTTCAGGAGCCGGCGCTGTTTACGGGTACCGTGCGCGACAACATCTTATACGGAAACCCGGAATGTGCAGGACTTTCAAGTGAGGCGCTTGACCAGGCGCTTGGGGAGGCAAGTCTTTCAAGTCTGGTGACACCGTTCGATAAAGGCCTTGATACACCAATCATGGTTAGTGGGGAAGGAATGAGTCTCGGACAGAAACAGATCATTGCTTTCATGCGTGCGATACTTCGTAGGCCGGAGCTTTTGATCCTGGATGAAGCGACTGCGAACATCGAT
>CAZUYY010000294.1:0-4035 GCA_964624935.1 uncultured Prolixibacteraceae bacterium | reverse complement strand
CAGCCACGATCTGGCCCGCTTCGAAGTCTGCGGCCAGAAATGGATCGACCTTGGGGAACCACAATAAACAAAGCAAATATTATCAGATGAAAAAGATTTTGAAAAGTATTTTTATCCTGTCAGCATTATTGCTGTTATTTACCGGATGCTATAATGACAATGAGGCGGACCTTTATCCTTTCTCATCAACTCCATGCGATAGCACCAACGTAACCTACTCTCAGACAATGGCTCCGATCATGTCGGCAAACTGCAACGTTTGCCATTCAACTGCAATGGCATCAGGGGGTGTTATAACAGATACCTACGCGGGTCTTAGTACTGTGGCGGGAAATGGAAAACTATGGGGCGGAGTAAACTGGGCAACAGGGTTCAACCCGATGCCCAACGGGGGCAGCCAGCTATCGCCCTGTTACCTGGGTGAAATTAAAAAATGGATCAACCAGGGATATCGCGACAACTAAAACTAAAGCCATGAAAAATCCAGTGCGACTTGTAGTATTCATAATCCTGGCTCTCACAGCCGCGAAGGCTAATGCCCAGGATGACATGATGAACCTTCTGAACCAGGATACTAAACCTGCAATCGATTATACTTCAGCTACATTTAAAGCAACCCGGGTGGTTGTGGGACAGTCTTGCGAGAATCCGCCCACTGGAGACCTCATATTCATTTTTTCTCATCATTTCGGAGCACTGAACACAGGCTACGACAACCTGTTTGGTTTAAAACAGGCACAAGTCCGCCTGGGACTGGAGTACGGTGCTACCAACTGGCTGGGATTTGGGGTGGGATTGAACACTCTTCAAAACACATGGGACGGATTTTTGAAATTTAAGGTACTGAGGCAGAGCAAAGGCGGTAAAAGGATGGCTTTTACTCTGGACATCGTCACAGGCTCTTCCATTTATACCACAAAATGGTCAAATCCCGACCGTAAAAATTATTTCTCATCCAGAATATCTTATTCCGACCAGGTGATCCTTGCCAGGAAATTCGGACAAAGATTCTCGTTGCAGATCATGCCGACCTATGTGCATATCAACCTTGTCCCCACAACAGAAGACCACAATAACGTTTTCTCGCTTGGAGCGGGGGGACGTTTCAAGATAAGTCAGCGTGTTGCCATTAATGCTGAATATTATTATCTTTTCCCGAAGCAGATCGAATCAACTCCCGCTACCAGTGCATTATCCGTGGGTATTGACATAGATACGGGAGGACATATTTTCCAGATCTTCCTTACAAATGCCATGGGTGAGAATACGGAAAGCATCATCACACAAACGACGGGGAAATGGCAGAACGGGAATATTTTCCTGGGGTTCAATATCTCGAGGATATTTACTGTTGTCAAACCAAAGGAGTTCAGAAATGCAAACTGATCTTCATTTAATTGGAACCCCACCCCCGATGACCAAGTCTGAAATGTAAAGTGCAAAATGTAAGAACCCCACACCCTCCCCCAAGAGGGAGGGGAGTTAAAAATAAATAAAGATGAAAACATGGATTAGGATCGTTTTAATACTTGTCCTTACGGGCATTATCGCAACGGCTCTTGTATTTTATTATCTCTATAACAAGCCTCATCCTGATTTTGAAAAAATGAAGGCTGATTATACGCTCGCTGCTGCCGACCTATACAAGGTATTTTCTGCTGATAAAACAGAAGCAGGGACAAAATACAATGGTAAAGTCATTACCGTAACAGGTAAGCTTACAAAGGTTGAGAACGCTGATACGCTGACTACCTGTGTTTTTGTATTCGACCAGGGTATGTTTGGTGATGAAGGCCTGCGCTGCACAATGTTACCTAAATACAGAGTGCCTGCCGGAAAGCTCCAGCTTGGATCTGAAATTAAAATCAAAGGATACTGCACCGGGTTTAACGATTCTGATGTAGTACTGGATAAATGTTCAATTATTAATCAATAAAGATCAAATTCACATGAAAAAATTATTGCTGATTGTCCTTTGCCTCGCTGTCGTTACATCGGCTGCGCGCGCCCAGAAATTCATCACCAAAACAGGTCACATTAAGTTCTTTTCTGCAAGTCCTATGGAAAATATTGAAGCTCACAATCACCAGGTTAATGCGGCCCTTAATGTTGCTACGGGTGATTTTGTTTTCAAGGTACTGATGAAATCCTTTGAATTCGAAAAAGCACTGATGCAGGAGCATTTCAACGAAAACTATGTTGAATCGGATAAATACCCTAACGCAACATTTGCCGGCAAAGTGATAAATATCAGTGAGGTGAACATAAGCAAAGATGGGACGTACAATGTTGGGGTCCAGGGCAACCTCACTTTTCATGGTGGGACAAAACAGATTCAGACAAAAGGCACTCTTGAGGTCAAAGAAGGGAAGATCATTGGCAAGGCCAAATTCAACATTCTGCTTGCTGACTATAACATAAAAATCCCCGGAGCTGTCACCAACAACATTTCCAAAGAAATTGAGATCACGGTCGAAGTGAACATGGAGAAGATGAACTAGATCAAGTGCCAAGTGACATGGATCAAGGATCAAGCGTAAATTATTTGGGACTTGAGACTTAAATTCGTATCTTAACGATGATAAATCAGGTAGAATTCAACAATAGAAATTCTTTATTTTTAAGGATTTCAATTCTTCCTATTCGAATTATTATAAATGTTTTTTACATCGGCAGCAGATTTTTTTTATTGAGGCTGTATTTTTGCGGAATCAATAGATTTAACTAAGACCCATGAAAAATACACTTCTATTTTCAATAGCATTAATCCTATCCGGCCTTACTTCTTTTGGACAGAAGATTACGGTTGATCTTATTTTCACTGCCAGTAAAAATTCGGTTCCTGTACGGCTTGACAGTATCAAAGTTATGAACCGGTCGCAAGGTGGCGATACAATGATTTATTGGCCCGACACGACATTGATGATTCAAATTACTCCGGGTGATTTGTTGCTTTATATTGGTTATTCGACCGGTTTTCCGTGAGGAGTTCAGGACATTAATCCGGAGAATCAACAATTCCAGTTGTTTCAAAACTATCCGAACCCGGTAAAAGACCAGAGCATTATCTCCATGTTCATTCCGGAAAAAGGAACATTGGATTTAATGGTGAGGGACATACAGGGCAGAGTAGTTCTCTCCACCGACTGGCAATTGGATAAAGGCAATCATTCATTTGTGTTCACTCCGGGGGATAATAACGTCCTTTTCCTCACTGCAAGATGGAATGGAATCAGCCGGAGTATAAAGATTCTCACGACTGGGGTAAATCCCGGGAAGAAATGTGCACTCACTTATTTCGGAAGTGGAAATGGAGAACATTCTTTAAAAGAAGCCTCGTTCAATCAAAGTCTTAAAATGCAGGAATCTGGTATACTCGATACTCCGGAGACAAACAAAACTTATAACTTTCAGTTTGCTACAAACATTCCTTGTCCCGGTACGCCCACAGTGGACTATGAAGGACAGGTCTATAACACCATACAGATATTCAGCCAATGCTGGTTGAAAGAGAACCTGAATGCAGGAACAATGATCCCAGGAAGCCAAAATATGACCAATAACAGTATCCTCGAAAAGTACTGTTACAATAACAGCGTGGACAGTTGTACCAAATACGGTGGTCTGTACCAGTGGGATGAAATGATGCAGTACACCGCACAACAAGGAGCTCAGGGCATCTGTCCGCCGGGCTGGCACATTCCTACTGATGAAGAGTGGAAAGTTTTAGGAGGGGCAGTTGACAGCCAGAATGGAATTGGTGATGAGATTTGGGATGTTGTCGGATATGGGGGTATTGATGCAGGTACAAAATTGAAAACTACCAATGGCTGGATTTCAGGAAGCAATGGAACAGACATGTTTGGTTTTTCAGGTTTACCGGGCGGCTGCCGTCCTTTCAACAGCGGCTCCTTTGTCGACTCTTTTACCTGGGGTATCTGGTGGTCGTCTACACAGGATGTACAGGACACGACCCTATATTCATTGTACCGTGCATTTGATCACCTCGTAACAGGAGTATTACGGAGCTTTCCT
>CAZUYY010000293.1:0-4054 GCA_964624935.1 uncultured Prolixibacteraceae bacterium | reverse complement strand
TAATAGGGTTGATCCTCATTCCTATCGGAATGTTCATAAAACGCAGAAGAAAAAGCAAGGAAGGTGAACCCAAATGGCCGGTACTGGATATGAACAGCAGCAGACAACGTCAGAAGTTACTGATGTTCTCGATTTTCACATTTTTATTTCTGATCGTTTCCGCTGTAGGAAGCTATGAAGCTTTTACCTTCACTGAATCTGTCACCTTCTGCGGCAAACTTTGTCACAAAGTGATGGAACCGGAATATACATCTTATCTTCATTCACCTCATGCCCGCGTAGCTTGTGTGGAATGTCATGTAGGAGAGGGCGCCGACTGGTATGTAAAATCAAAGCTGTCAGGACTTTACCAGGTTTATTCTGTATTGTTTCACAAATATTCACAACCAATCGGAACACCTATTAAGAGTTTGCGTCCTGCACGTGAAACCTGTGAACGTTGTCATTGGCCTGAAAAATTCTATTCCCCTAAGTTGGATAACAGAAGGACTTATCTGACTGACAGCCTGAATACCGAATGGAATTTTTCAATGTTGATGAAGATAAGCCCGAATTACAATACCATGGGACTTTCAGGAGGTATTCACTGGCATATCAATAAAGATATGCGGATCGAATATGTTGCATCGTCAAAAGACAGGGAATCTATTCCCTGGGTAAAATTTACCAACATAAAGACCGGTGAAGTACAGATCTTCCAGGATACGGAGAATCAGTTGACGCAGAAAGCGCTGGATACTCTTGAACACAGGGTCATGGATTGCATGGATTGCCATAACCGGCCTTCTCATTCTTACAAATCAGCTCCCGTTTTTGTTGATGAAGGGATGCTGAAAGGAGAGATACCTGCAGAACTTCCTTTAATTAAGAAAGTTGCGATGAATGTTCTGAAAGGGCCTTTTACCAATAAGGATTCTTCATTCCGTTATATCAATGACAGCATCAGTAATTTCTATAAAATAAAATTTCCGGATCTTTATAAAGCTAAAAAATCCCTGATCGATAAAGCCATTGCCGGAATTGAGTCAGAATTTTCGCTCAATGTTTTTCCCTATATGCGTGCAACATCAAATAAATATCTGAATCATATCGGGCATCTCGAATCGGATGGTTGTTTCCGTTGTCATTCAAACAAGCATATCTCCAAGCAGGGAAAAGTGATTTCCAAAGATTGTGATCTATGCCATTCTTTTGTTTCCCAAGGGCCTTCAAATAAGATGCAATACAGTTCTTTAAATAAAACCATGGAATTTATACATCCTGTGGATGTAAAGAACAACTGGAAAACATACTTTTGTACGGAATGTCATCGTACCCTTTATCCCTAATAAATCAGGGGAGATATAGCCTCTATATCATTTTTAAGGTGAAGATGGGAAAAGATAATTTACGATTGACGATTGTGGATTTACGATTGAATTTACGACTTACGATTTGGGATTTACGATTTTATTCCATAGACGAAAAATGTCTCAACCTTTCTCCTTAAAGAGAAGGGGAATAAAATGAAAGTGAATGATATTCCTATAGAGGCAAGAAAAGCATTGGCAGAAGGTAAAATCCAGGAAGCCAATGCGATTTTAAGCGATTACTATTCTTTGAAAGGGACAGTAGTCGAGGGACGACATTTGGGAAGAATCCTGGGTTTCCCCACGGCCAATCTTGAAGTCAATAAAATTCATCCATTGATCATTCCGAATGGAGTCTATGCTGTCAGGATAAAATATCAAGCGACGATGTATAACGGAATGGTCAACATAGGTGTACGTCCAGCCTTTGACCAGCATGAAGTAACAATAGAAGTAAACCTATTTGATTTTTCCGGTGATCTTTACGGGCATGAACTGACCTTATTCTTTATTGAACGCATCAGGGATGAGATGAAATTCCCAGACCCTGAAGCATTAAAACGACAGATTACAATTGATAAATTACGGATAGCAGAATTATTGACCGGAAGAGATCAGCCGGATCCCTACTCCAAGTAAATCATGTATCTGCAAACGTGGTACAAGGGTCTCAATTTCAATACGTAACATTCCTTTCTTATCGAACTGCAATCCTTTTCTCAGTACAATTGATTCGGTACAGGAATCCTGGTTGCAGTTTCCAATAAAGTTGCCCGTTGAATTCTTCACTAAAAATTTGTACTCTTTTATCCTTTCTTCGCCTGAGGGTGTGGTCATGATCATATTAAACCTAAGGTTATCAAACTCATAGTCTTTCGTGTGATTGGCAAAGAAATAAATATCGTAGGGTTTGGCAATATTCAGGATTGGGATATTAAAATTTATTTTTTCAAACCGGTTCCAGGTCTGGTTAGTAAATTTATGATAGGTGATAATCTCGTTGTTTTTTTTACAGCCACTAAAGACCAGAACTATAAATAAACCGTAGATGATAGACTTTTTGCTCATTGTTATTTTTTGTTAGAATTCAACCACAATAACCCCATCCCCAAGGTCACGTGCAAAGTGAGAAGTGCAAAATAAAAGACCCCTCCCCCGGCCCCTCCCCCAAGAGGGAGGGGAGTAAGAGTCCGGATAATCTTAAGAACATTATTTATGTCATTATTTATATTATTGTTTGTTGTGCAGGGAAAACGAGGAAAAATGTCGTTCCGGAACCCAGTTTCGATGTAAAACTTATCTCTCCTCCCAGACCCTGAATGATATTTTTTACGATTGCCAGCCCCATTCCCATTCCACCTGATTTTGTGGTGAAATTTGGCTGGAATATTTTATCTGATAATTCTTCTGAAATACCTCCACCGTTATCTGATATTTTTATACTATAGTTATTGTCATTTGATTTAAAATCAATGCTGATCATTCCATTTTCCTGGTTTCCAATGGCATGTATTGCATTGTTTATCAAATTGGTAAATACACGCAGAAGTTGTTTTCTATCTCCCATTATTTTGTGCGGGATGTTGGAATCGTATCGAAATCCGAACCTGATCCTTGAAGTATCCTGATATAATGCCTGGACATTTTCAAGAATTTCATTGAGATCAAGAGTTTCAGGTTTTGTGACCGGCATTTGCGCAAAATCCGAAAATTCAGATGCTATAGCTGATAATGATTCTATTTGTTCAGCCATGGTTTCTGTGAATCGCTTCAGTCTTTCCTCCCAATCGGGGGTACGATCTTTCCAGGCTTTTTCAAGATGCTGAACACTCAGTTTCATGGGTGTCAGTGGGTTTTTTATTTCATGCGCAACCTGTCTGGCCATTTCACGCCAGGCAGTTTCACGTTCGGATCTGGCCAACAATTCTGCGCTTTTTACAAGTTCATCTATCATCCGGTTGTAATTATCCACCAACTGGCCTATTTCATCTCTCTGTTTCCATTCTATTTTTTCATTGTATTTCCCATATGAGAATTGGCTGATCCTTGATGCCAGTGTTCTCAGCGGCCGGCTGATGTAGTTTGAAACAACAAGAGCAAGAAATATTCCTACAATAATGAAAAACACATACACATTAATAAAAGTAACCAGAAATGAAGAAATTTCTTTTTTAAGGTCATCCTGCCTGGCAAAATAAGGCAGGTTAATATATGCCAGCAGTTGATTCCCTTCATTGAAGAATGGAATATAGGCAGAATAAAACCCATTCTCACCTATCTTTTCTTTGTGAAAATAATAGGAATTATGATCATAATTCAGTTGTGTAAAGGCATCCCTGTTCATGAGTTCCGAAGACAATCCATCCTCAAAAATTTCCGGCCGGGAAGTGGCAATCATCCTTCCCTGAGGGTTGTAGAGATTAACATCCACGAAAAAAACATTGGAAAACTCAGTCATCATTCCATTAAGCTCTTCCTTTCCAAGATCGGTAAAGTCAATGGTATTCCCAATTTTATGTTGTAAATCAATCAACAAAGAATGAGTACGTTCACTAAGATTTTCCTGGTTTTTTGCTGTATTCAGATGAATGATCTCATAAACAATAAGTCCTCCGGTAATTAATAAAGATATTGCAAGAATACCTGACATGGATAATTGCAAGCGGTCTCCCAAACGGGAAAAAGAAATGTTCACAACATCCTGA
>CAZUYY010000292.1:0-4092 GCA_964624935.1 uncultured Prolixibacteraceae bacterium | reverse complement strand
GGACTAAAAGGAGCATTATGCAGGTTCAGGTCAGTTTTCCTGGAAATTGATCATCATAAGCGATCTGAGAAACATATAGCCGATCCTTGCAAAGGGGCTTCTGCTAAACGCTTGCTGATGTTCCTGCGGTGGATGGTAAGGAATGATAACAAAGGGGTGGACTTTGGCTTATGGAAAAAGATTTCCCCTGCAATCCTGATGTGTCCTTTAGATGTACATAGTGGTAATGTGGCACGGAAACTTGGTTTACTGCAGCGAAAGCAAAACGACTGGAAAGCCGTTGAAGAACTGACATTCAACCTTCGGCAATTTGACCCGGATGACCCGGTAAAATATGATTTTGCATTATTCGGACTTGGGGTCTTCGAGCATTTCTGAGAAGTGATCAAACGGATAATAATTCATCTTTTCTGAATCCAATCCTTTTCCTGGGTTGATTCTTCTTTTGATGCAGTTCATCAATAGAGAGCATTGCAACACCTTGTTCAGTGAAAACCAGTGGATTTACATTACTGTGTTTTAGTGAATTCAACTTGTCGCAATTTGCGACCAGTTCGTTTTTTTCATTTATTAATTTAGATTTATTTTAAATAGAGCAATTTAATCTTATATTTGCACAATAATTTTCAACAACCGTATATAAATTCAAAATAATTATTCTCATGAAAACCATCGCTCTAATTTTAAGTTTTTTTGCCATGACAACACTGATAAATGCTCAAAATAAAAAATCATTCTATGATTTCAAATCAACCACCATTGACGGACAGCCCTTTGATTTTTCTACACTCAAGGGGAAAAAGGTACTGATTGTCAATACCGCATCCAAATGTGGACATACGCCTCAATATGCACAGCTTGAGGAACTTTATAAAAAATACGGAGGCGAAAAATTCACTATTATCGGTTTCCCAGCAAATAATTTTCTCTCACAGGAACCTGGAACCAATGCACAGATCAAGGAATTCTGTACAACAAATTACGGGGTCACTTTCCCAATGATGTCCAAGATCTCCGTAAAAGGTAATGACCAGGATCCGATCTATAAATGGCTAACCTCAAAAGAAGAAAACGGAATGATGGATGCCCCTGTGAAATGGAATTTTCAGAAATTCATGATTGATGAAAACGGTCACCTTGCCGGTATGGTTGAGCCAGGAACTTCACCAATGACGGACAAGATCATAACTTGGATAGAAGGAAGGTAAGAATGAATGAAAAATGAAGAATGAAAAATGAACAGTGAGTTTGATGTTTAATTAAAGCTTAGGTATGAAAAAGTACAGATGTATGGTTTGTGGTCATGTTTATGATGAAGCAGAAGGAGATCCAGTGCGCGGATATCCTCCGGGGACGAAATTTGAAGACCTTCCGGAAGACTGGACATGTCCGGTTTGCGGAGTTTTAAAAGAGGAATACGAGGAGATTGAAGGCTGATTGAAAATTAAAAATTTCCTTTTATCTTTGATGAAAATTTAAGATTATGGAAAAAAGTATAAAAGGAACAAAGACAGAAAAGAACCTGCTGAAAGCCTTTGCAGGAGAATCGCAGGCAAAAAACCGTTACACATTCTTTGCCAAGCAGGCACAGAAAGAAGGCTATGAACAAATTGCTGCGCTCTTTGCCGAGACTGCATTGAATGAAGAAGAACATGGTAAATTATTTTTCAAACACCTGGAAGGTGGTCCCGTTGAAATAACGGCAACCTACCCTGCCGGTAAGATAGGCACAACCGCTGAGAACCTCTTTGCCGCTGCAGAGGGAGAGCATGAAGAATGGATTGATCTTTACCCCGAATTCTCAAGGATTGCGGCAGAAGAAGGATTTCCGAAAGTGGCGACATTGTTCAAACTCATCGCCGAGATTGAATCCAGTCATGAAAAAAGGTACCGGAAATTGCTGAAGAATCTGGAAGAAAACCAGGTATTTGAAAAGGGCGAAAAGGTATTCTGGATCTGCCGGAAATGCGGACATGTTCATTTCGGGACCAAAGCCCTGAATAATTGCCCTGTTTGTGGTCATCCTATGTCCTACTTTGAATTGAAAGCAGAAAACTACTAAAACGCATAAGACATAAAGAATTTATGAGGATGTTTAAATTTGACACCTCACCCACCAGCCTCTTCTCCTGTTGTAGATGAGGAAGTTGACATCACTTGCGAAACCTTTGCTTACGAAAAAAACGGATAACATAAAGACATTGGTTAATAACAAGTTGATAGAAAGGGATGTTGTCCTTAAGGATTACCAGACAGCTTGTGAAAGCCGGCAGGCAAGTTTGCTGGGCCGGCGGGAAGTCCTGACTGGAAAAGCCAAATTCGGAATTTTCGGAGATGGTAAAGAGGTTCCCCAAATAGCGATGGCCAAAGTTTTCAGGGAGGGCGACTGGCGTTCAGGATATTACCGGGATCAGACGTTCATGTTGGCTTCGGGGATGTTTACCCTGGAAGAATTTTTCGCCCAGCTTTATGGTGATACCGATTTAGAATCAAATCCGGGGAATGGAGGCCGGTTGATGAACAACCATTTTTCCACCCGTTCTCTGGATTCAGAAGGAAATTGGAAAGATCTGACGAAGCAGAAAAATTCTTCTGCCGACATCTCACCTACTGCCGGACAGATGCCCCGTTTACTGGGACTTGCATTGGCTTCTAAATTATTCAGGAACAACCCCGCACTTAAATCCTGCTCAGGGTTTTCTAATAATGGGGATGAGGTGGCTTTTGGGACCATTGGCGATGCCAGCACTTCTGAAGGCCATTTTCTGGAGACCCTGAATGCAGCAGGTGTCTTACAGGTTCCACTGGCAATTTCTGTTTGGGACGATGGATGGGGAATCTCAGTCCCAAAGAAATTGCAAACCACCAAAGAAAACATCTCTGAATTGTTGAAAGGTTTTGAACAAAAAGAAAATGAGCCTGGTTTTCTGATTTATCGTGAGAATGGATGGGATTATCCTGCTCTTTGCACGATGTATGAAGAAGGCATCAGCCTCTGCAGGAAAAACCATGTTCCTGTTTTATTCCATATTACCGCTCTCACACAGCCTCAGGGACATTCTACTTCAGGTTCCCATGAACGTTATAAGACAAAAGAACAACTTGATTGGGAAAAGAGATTTGATTGTAACGTCCAATTCCGGAACTGGATATTGGAGAATGAAATTGCAGATAGCCGGGAACTGGATGAAATTGAAGCTGCTGCTCTTAAGTTGGTAAAAGACTCAAGAGACCGTGCCTGGAAAAACTTCCAGGATCCCATTAAAAAGGAAAGGGATATCCTGATCAGAACTGTTCAAACGAGTCATTGTCCCTGTAAAAAGCAGCAACGAATTGACAAGATCGTTGATGATCTTCAAAAAATAACCGAACCCATCCGGAAAGATATAATTTCATCAGGGAAAAAGATATTGCGCGATGTTTGTACGAACTGCAGCATGAAAAAGCCTATGAAGGCTGATCTTTCTGCATGGCTGGATGAGCAGCTGGATATTAACGCCGAACGCTATAGTTCGCATCTTTACAGCGAATCTGCAAAAAGTGCTTTGAATGTGAAGGAAGTTTACCCGGAAATTCATGAGGATTCGAAAGTTGTAACAGGACGTGAAGTATTACAGGCCAATTTTGACCGGATCTTTGCAACGAACCCCTATACCTTGATCTTCGGTGAAGATGTAGGAAAGATTGGAGGCGTCAACCAAACACTAGAAGGATTGCAGGCGAAATACGGTGAATTGAGGATTACCGATACAGGGATCAGGGAAGCGACAATCCTCGGGCAGGGCATCGGGCTCGCTTTGAGAGGACTCAGGCCAATAGCTGAGATCCAGTATTTTGATTACCTCCTGTATGGTTTGCAGGTCCTTAGTGATGACCTTGCTACTTTACAGTATCGCACCAAAGGAGGTCAAAAAGCCCCTCTGATCATCAGCACACGTGGTCACCGGCTGGAAGGGATCTGGCATTCGGGGTCACCGTTAAGTATGGTGATCAATTCGATACGCGGTGTTCATGTATTGGTTCCAAGAAATATGACCCAGGCAGCAGGATTCTATAATACTATATTGGCTTCCGATGAGCCGGCATTGATCA
>CAZUYY010000291.1:0-4103 GCA_964624935.1 uncultured Prolixibacteraceae bacterium | reverse complement strand
TGATTTTTTTTGAGCTTAAAGAGGTATTCATATACCACAATATAAGAATAAGATAAAAAGAAACATCATCCGGAATGATGAAGAAAAATGTAATGGTTGGGGTTTATGCATTGCAAACTATCAAGAAAGTGCAATCCAGATAATTGAAGGGCAGGCCTGGCTGCTCAGTGACCCATTTTGTGAAGATATAATTGTTTTATCATAAAAAAATCAATAAACAAAAGGAGGAAAAAAAATGAAAGTAAACAGACTTTGGATTGGCTTTATAGCCGTGATGGTGATCAGCTTTTCAGTGCTGTTGTTTTTCGGAAGGCAGATCTACAGGGAAAAACCACCTATTCCGGATGAAGTTGTAACCACCGGGAACAGGGTACTCTTTACCAGTGCGGATATCCACGACGGACAAAATATCTGGCAATCCATCGGAGGCCAGGAAGTAGGTACTATCTGGGGACACGGGTCATATGTCGCCCCGGACTGGTCTGCCGACTGGCTGCATCGGGAAGCAGTTTTCATGCTCGATTACCTTGCTGATACTTCTTTTCACAAATCCTATAAAGATGTCCCGGCTGAACAGCAGGCCATGCTTAAAGTCAGGTTGCAAACGGAGATCCGGGAAAACACTTACGACCCTGTTACAAGGTGTATTGTAGTTTCTCCCTTAAGGGCAAAGGCAATCAGCTTTGTTTCAAATCATTATGCTTCTCTATTTATGAATGATCCCAAACTGATCAAATTGCGTGATAATTATGCCATTCCACCCAATACCATAAAAGATTCTTTGCGGATGGAAAAGATGAATGCGTTTTTCTTCTGGACAGCCTGGTCATGCGTGACCGATCGTCCGGGAAGTGATATCAGTTACACAAATAACTGGCCTTCCGATGATCTTGTAGGAAATCATGCAACGAGTTCACTGATCCTATGGACGGGATTCAGCGTAATTATGCTGCTGGCAGGTATAGGGCTGATGGTATGGTTTTATGCCTCACGCAAAGACGAATCGCTGGCACCCCATGAAATGCCGCGACAAGACCCCTTACTTGGAGGAATATTGACACCTTCCATGAAGGCAACAATAAAATATTTCTGGATCGTCACCTTATTAATTCTTGTTCAGGTACTTATGGGTGCAATTACAGCACATTATGCGGTGGAAGGGCAGGCATTCTATGGGATTCCACTTTCCGGGTTCCTGCCCTATTCAATCTCCCGTACCTGGCATCTGCAACTGGCAATCTTCTGGATCGCTACATCCTGGCTGGCTACCGGATTGTACCTAGCGCCTGCTGTTTCTGGCAAGGAACCGAAGTTCCAAGCCCTGGGGGTCAATATTTTATTCGTTGCACTGCTGGTCATCGTTGTTGGATCGCTTATCGGTCAATGGTTTGGCGTGATGCAGCGTCTTGGGCTGGTACAGAATTTCTGGTTTGGTCACCAGGGATACGAATATGTCGATCTCGGACGATTCTGGCAATTATTTCTATTTATCGGGTTAGTTATTTGGTTATTCCTGATGGGAAGGGCGTTGATGCCTGCCCTGAAGAAAAGAGGTGAAAACCGCAGTCTTCTTACTATGTTCCTGATTGCATCCATTGCAATTGCAGTATTTTACGGAGCAGGATTAATGTGGGGGAGACAAACTCATCTTGCCATTGCCGAGTATTGGCGCTGGTGGGTGGTGCACCTTTGGGTAGAAGGATTTTTCGAGGTATTTGCCACCGTCGCCATTGCATTTCTTTTTGTACGATTGGGACTTGTACGTCTGTCAACGGCGACCGGCAGTGTCCTCTTATCTACTATTGTCTTTTTATCCGGGGGCATTATCGGGACTTTCCATCATCTTTATTTTTCAGGAACCCCGGTAGCCATCCTTGCGTTAGGAGCCAGCTTCAGTGCACTGGAGGTAGTTCCGCTTGTTCTCATGGGATTTGAAGGATACGGGAACTTACGGATCTCCAAAGGAGCCGATTGGATAAAAGGATATAAGTGGCCGATCTGGTTTTTTCTTTCGGTATCGTTCTGGAACCTGGTCGGCGCCGGTATATTCGGTTTCCTGATCAATCCTCCGATTGCACTTTATTATATGCAGGGACTGAATACCACGCCGGTACATGGACATACGGCTTTGTTCGGAGTGTATGGAATGCTTGGCATCGGACTGATGTTATTTGTATTAAAGAGCATGGATCCGGACAAAGAATGGAATCAGAAATGGATTCGTTTTGCATTCTGGTCTATCAACATCGGACTTGCGCTGATGGTACTGATCAGTGTTTTGCCGGTGGGACTTGCACAGACATGGGTCAGCGTGAGGACCGGTATGTGGTATGCCCGCTCGGCTGATTTTCTGCAGGATCCGACTATTGCATTTTTCCGGTGGCTCAGGGTCATAGGAGATACGGTATTTGCACTCGGCACACTTGCACTGGCCTGGTTCATTTTTGGGTTAAAGGGAGGATGGTCCATCAAGAAAACGGAGTAAAATACTCATATTCAAGTTTCTTACCAATGAAAGATCCTTTGTATTATGAAAAGACGACACTGATCCGGATGACAGGCATCTATTGTAAGACCGTGCATGGCGGAACAGAATTATGCGATGATTGCAGAGTACTCAGAGATTATGCTTTACAACGGATTGACCGCTGCATTTTTGGCACAGGAAAACCGGCATGCAAGAAATGCCCGGTTCATTGCTACAGTCCAAAGAGAAGGGAAGAGATCAGAACAGTCATGCGTGTTTCGGGACCTGCGATGTTGTATAAACATCCTGTCCTGACAATTCTCCATCTGATAAGAGAAAAAAAATTAAAGAATCAAAGACGTTAACACATAAAAAATCAAAAAAATGGAAAAAGGTATTTTCGAATCGGGTAAATTCAGATTCAATGAGTGCGTGGAATATTCCACAGATGGTATCGTAAGCAAGCGGGTACTTGACCGAATTGTCGGTAATGTGACCTTGTTTGCTTTTGATAAGGGACAGCGGCTGAGTGAGCATTCGGCTCCGTTTGACGCTATGCTGCAAGTAGTTGAGGGTAACGGTGAGGTGGTTATTGACAAGGCGCCTTATCAGCTTGGTGCAGGGGAAACAATCATTATGCCGGCAAATATTCCTCATGCTGTTAATGCGATCGAACGGTTTAAAATGGTATTGACCATGATTAAAGGTTAGAGCTGTGAGAACCCCACCCCCAGCCCCTCCCCCAAGAGGGAGGGGAGTTTCGTTACGCGTGACAGAGGGCGGCAAATGGAGGATAGAGGGCAAAGAGCAGAAGGTGGAGCGCGGAGGTTGGAAAGAGGGGCGACCGGACCGGTCGCCCGTGCATGCAAGCGGAGGCAGAAAAATTAAATTAGTTATTAATATGAATTTAAAACGTAATTTATTATGAATGAATTGGTAAATGATTCGAGGCAACGGAAGGAGTTGTTGAAACATATGATCCTTCAGTTGCATGAAGGGGTTGCTCCACGTGAGATACGGAAGAGGTTGGCAGAGTTGATGCAGAAGATTCCTTATGATGAAGTTGTGGAAGTTGAGCAGGAGTTGATTGATGAAGGATTGCCGGAGACAGAGGTGCTGAGGCTTTGCGATATTCATACGGAGGCACTGGAGGGAAGCATTGACCTGACCGGGGCAAAGATTGAACCGCCGGGTCATCCGGTCGATACTTTTCAAAAGGAGAACCGGGAACTGGAAGGGGTGATGAAGAAACTTGACGAACTTTTTGAAAAGAAGTCTGTGCTTGTTGCTTCAATAGGCCAGGAAAGTTACCGGAACAATCTGAGATCCTTATTCAACAGCCTAATGGATGTGGACAAACATTACCGGAGGAAAGAAAACCTGCTTTTTCCGTTTCTTGAGAAATACGGAATCACCGGTCCGCCTAAGGTGATGTGGGGAAAACACGATGAAACGAGAGCTTTGCTGAAGAGCGCCATGGATGCAATTCTTTCAATGGATCTTGGGAATCCTGAACTATCGGATAATGCCCTAGAAATGCAGGTGAAGCCGGCGGTCAAAGCCATTGCGGATATGATCATGAAAGAAGAAGAGATCCTTTTTCCGATGACAATGGATAAACTTACAGATGAGGATT
>CAZUYY010000290.1:2536-4105 GCA_964624935.1 uncultured Prolixibacteraceae bacterium | reverse complement strand
TCTTATCCAAGAGGTTTCTTCTGTTTCACCTTGAATATCAGGTGAATTCATTAAATTAAAATTTTATGTATCTATATTAATTATTGACAAAATTACATAAAGATCAGGAGATTATTGCGATTGTCCGTAAAAATAATATGAAAATAAAAAAACGCACCTAAACATTCACCCAAACCCCCTTCCCAATCCCTCGAGGGTGAAATAATGGAAGGGGTCAAATTACTCAGGTGACTTTTAGCTTACGGAAACTGATCATTTACATGGTGCTTTTATCCCATGACCGCAGCCGAGTGAGCTCGCAAGCGAGCAAAAACAATGTCAGCCGGTGGATTGTGGCTTTTTCTTTCCTTTCTCTTTGTTTCATTTAAGAAATATCCACAAAACAGAGTAGGCTGAAGTTAACACCGATTTTCCTGGTTGGGTTTCTTTATTGTCAAATAGACAGTCCAAGGGGGTCACTTTGAGCAGCTTTTCCAATAATCTCCTATTCTTTCAAACCGACAAGGAAATCATTTTAAAACGTATTATTTTTTTTTATAAAGTATTTTATAGGTTCCTTTGGTTATTAATGAAATATTGTTTTATTTTGCATGTAACAACAAGATTCCGCCCATCTATCTGAATTACGTCATATAAATATTTGTGTTTTTTTCGAAGACGTATTTGGTTTTGACATTTTATTGTAATATTTCCTTTAAACAAAAAATCCAGTACATAAAATATTTTAACATGTTTAATCAAACTATTTTCCAATGAAAACAAAAACAACAATTCTGCTGATTTTATCAGTGATGACATTAGGTGCCCAGTCACAATCAATTTATGTCCGTGCCGGCCTTGGCGCTGCCATTTGTACATCACCGCATATGCTATACCAGTACACGTATGGCAGTAGTGATTCTCAACCAACCGTTGAAGCCAAACGGGGTGGATTAGGTAATGGTTTCCCCTTTGTTGCTGCAGCAGGGTACTATTTTGGAGAGAATTTCGGAGTAGAACTCGGTGTGGATTATTTCCTTGGATTATCCAGCAAGACTGTCAATACAGAGGGGAGTTCAGTTGAGACAATGAAAATTTCCGGTTCTATGCTTTCCCTTGTTCCTGCATTTGTGATGAAGTTCAATCTTGATAAGGTAAAACCCTATGCTCGTCTTGGTATAATAATCGGTGTGTTAAACAGTGCAAAAACTATTAACAGTGGTGGAACATCTATTTATCCCATGGGAGATTATACATCCAAAGATTATGGCGGAATTGCCATAGGGGTGCAAGGTGCAGTGGGTGCAGAATTTCCACTGAGCGATCTTCTGTCACTTTTCGGAGAAATAAATCTCGATGGGATCAGTTGGGCACCGTCGAAAGGGAAATACACCAAATACACAGTTAATGGTGTGGATGAGCTTGGCAACATGACAACAAAGGAAAAAACATGGGTTTATGTCAAAAGTTTAGATGAATCCCAAAACATTGCCGACAGCGATCCTGACAAACAACCCGCAATCAATTACTCTTTTGCCAATGTTGGTTTGATTGTTGGCGTTAAGATCAATTTTGGGAAATAATTTTTCC
>CAZUYY010000290.1:1279-2436 GCA_964624935.1 uncultured Prolixibacteraceae bacterium | reverse complement strand
TATTTCACTGATATATTTCCATGGAATGCCGCAGATGGATATAATTGTTTTGCAACTGAACAATGTGATGCCGATCAGATGTTATATGTCCGGATTGGAGGTCCATCAGAAAAGCTTTATTTGGGATTTGGGAATGTCCTTAATTCCGTAACTTTCAGAATTAAACTGGCAGGCGTCACTGTATATGGACCTGTAACAACGACGCCTGGTGAAGCAGGTTTTATCAGGTATTATAAGCAGGCTTTTGCGGGTCCAAATGTCATCGATCCTGCGGGGTACGACCCTTTGGTATTTTACCCCGGTTCTCCGGGTGATTATAGTATCGAATTTGATCCGGGGTTGATCAATAAATTTGATATTACAGTCATAGATACAGTTATTCAACCATTTACTGCAATTAATGGGAGGTTATGGTCGCAGGATTGGAAATTTGAGACACAGAATATCGACCTGCCTCCGGATGCATTCCTGGCAACTCAGTATATCTATTCAGATGATTCCATAGTGACTTCTGTCTATTATAACCAGATGAGAGGAGATGTTTTTGATGTGACTTCTACGAGTAACGGGTGTTATCCGCCTCCGATGCCATGGGATAGCAGTTGCTTGTCAAGGCCAGGAAATTATCATTATGCCCAGTACAAAATATTTATCAATAATCCTGATTCAGTTCAGTTTCCGACAGGACATCTTGGGTTAATTGACAGTGGCAGCATTCATGTTACCCCGCAATGTGATGGCTCAGTGGTTATTTCATTTGTTGCTAATAAGCCCGGGAAAGTGAGCATCGATATAGAAGTAAACCCGGAGCCGGGTCATCAACCTCAGGATGTATCGATCATTGATACTGCCACGCCAGGATTTAACAGCATCACATGGAATGGTCATGATGGATTGGGGAACCCACTGCCGGATGGGACACCTGTCGGTATTTCAATTTCTTATGTCAATGGTTTGACAAACCTTGCTTTGTATGATGTGGAGAGAAATCTGCTTGGATTTGTCATTCAACTTGTACGTCCTACCGGTCCTCCAATTGCCACTTATTGGAATGATACACTCCTGGCTAATAAAGGAGGAACAGTGCAACTCACCGGATGTTACAGCAGTTATCCTTCTAACGGATGTCATAGTTGGAACGGAGATTATTATGGGGT
>CAZUYY010000290.1:0-1179 GCA_964624935.1 uncultured Prolixibacteraceae bacterium | reverse complement strand
ATTAACAATAGTGTTGCACCTCAGATTACTAATTCCATAACGACATTTAACATTTGCAGTGGCGATACCACAAATATTTTATTTCAATCTACTCAGTCATCAACAACCTACAATTATACAGCAACTGCGACCTCAATTTACCTTTCAGGATATTCTTCCGGCAGCCAAAATCCAGTCAGACAAACGTTGATCAACTCAGGCACAGCCATTGATACTGTAATATACCGGGTTGTTCCATACCTTGCGCCTTGCTATGGAGATACTGTTCCATTTTATGTCATAGTCAAACCAAGACCACAGGTAACGAATTCTGTTCTATCTTATTCCCAGTGTTCAGGCGCTTCCACCAACATTAATCTCCTAAGCGATATTCCGGGAGCTATTTTCAGTTGGATTGCTTCCGGTAGTTCACCGGATATCACTGGTTTTGCAAATGGCAGCGGGCCGGTCATTATTCAAACCCTTATTAATAGCGGATTCATTCCTGAAACCGTTACTTATTCGGTAACTGCTTCTTCAAACGGATGTTCCGGATCTATTAAGAATTTTATTGTAACTGTTGATCCGAACTTCCTCGTATCTGTTTCCATCATCGCATCTTCAAATCCGGTTTGTGCTGGTAATCCGGTGACATTCACTGCAGCACCAATTAATGGCGGAAGCAATCCAATATTCCAATGGCAAGTTAATGGAATTAATACAGGATTGAATTCTCCAACTTTCAATTACACTCCTTTGAACGGAGATTCAATAACCTGCATACTTACTTCTTCCAATGTCATCTGCACTTCAAATAATCCTGCTACTTCGAATTCAATTGTAATGATGGTAGATCCCAACATGCCGGTGAGTATAACCATTTCTGCCTCTGCCAATCCGGTTTGCCAGGGTGCTGCGGTAACATTTACCGGGGCGCCGGTGAACGGTGCCCCTATGCCAATGTTTCAATGGAAAGTAAATGGGCTTAATGTTGGAACGAATAGCTCTACCTATACATATAACCCGAATAACGGGGATATTGTTACCTGTGTTTTAACTTCAAATGCGGTTTGTGCAACCGGGAATCCGGCTTCAAGTAACGCAATAACGATGACTGTGAATCCAATCCATCCTGTCAGTATCACGATATCTGCTTCGGCTAATCCATTTTGTCTGGGATCTGCGATAACATTTACCGGG
>CAZUYY010000289.1:0-4118 GCA_964624935.1 uncultured Prolixibacteraceae bacterium | reverse complement strand
TTTCCGTCCTGAACCAAATTGATGCCACTTCCTGATATAAATTGATGCCACCCAAAAGTGGAAAGATACGTAGACGTAAAAAAGAACGTCTATGCACACCCTGAAATGCGGGCATTGCGGAAGAGAAATCATCAAACCGAACAAAAGGCTCAAGCATCTAATACAGCGTTACTGTGGCAGAAAGGCCTGTCAGGCAGAGCGCAAGCTAAACTTCGAGAGGAATAAATACAAAACCAATTCATCATTTCGGGCTCATAAGCTACAGAGCGCCCGGGAGCGGAAGAAAAAACTGTCAGATCAGGGCAATCCCCTGGCCTGTTCCCAATACCAACGGGATTACCGGACATCGCATCCTGATTATGTATCAGAAAACCGGAAGAAACAGCGGGTGAGGAATGCGCGAAAAGCAGGAAAAACGATCCAGGAAACGAAGATTGTAAATCCGGACACGTTAATGTCACAACAACCTGAGAATGATACAGTTTACGCGATGATCGCGGTGGATTACAAAAAGATTGTAAATCCGGACGCGTTCATGTCGAAAATCACTGACATGGAATTAGTTACAAAGGCAAAGCCGATGTATGTACGCCTATTGTAAATCCGGACGCGATTGACCCGCCAGAGGCGATGGAATACCTTTGGCAAAAAATCGCACCCATGGATCCCATCATGGTCAAAACCCAAGAAATCCGGGAATGGTCGAACGAATTTCGGCTGATTCAACCCGAAGCAGTGAGAAGCATGGAGTTGTCGATGCGATCAACCGGACAACTTCAGCCTCTGATATTACTGAAGAATGACCAGGGGTATCACATCATCGATGGGATCAAGCGTTACCGGGCAGCGCTTGAACTTGGTCTGGAAGAACTGCAATCGTTGGTTTTCGAGGTGGATGTAGTTATGGCCAAGGCTATGATTCTTCATTACAACCGGCATAGCAGCAGTTTAAGCATGTACGAACAAGGGTTGATTGTCCGCAGTTTGGTTCATGATCATGGGATGAGCCAGAAAGAAGTGGCCAGAGTGCTTCGGCAGAGCCATAGCTGGGTATGTCGAAGGTTAAGCCTGATCGAGAGGTTGTTGCCCGAGGTTCAGGATGCTCTGCGCATGGGAACGATTACCGTGAGCCACGGCAGGGAACTGGTCAAATTGCCGCGTGGCAATCAGGGTCAGGCCCTGGAGGTAGTGATGCGAGAGAGACTAACCAGCCGCGAGTGTGCCATCGTGGTGGAAAGACTTTTGAAAGCCAAAGGTACCCAGGAATCCGGATATATTTACAGCCACAGTCGTGAAGTGATCCGCCAGGCCATGCAGGGCGATAAGTTCCATGACAGCAGGTTGTCCGATCACGGGAACCGATTGTTAAAGGCCAGAGAATTGCTTCGCTTACAGGTAAACATACTTGGCGGGGTGTTGCAAAGTGAACACACGGCGCAGCTACCCGCAGAACAAAAGGCGATGGTACTTCCTGCCATGAATGAATTAGTGGCTCCCATGGGCCGGTTAACCGAGATTATTCACAAAACATTGCAATCGTATGAAAGATGAAGCTTTTGAAAACAGTGTGATTTACCAGTACCACCAGGGTTGGTCCATCCGGCGCCTGGGGCGGGAATATCACTGTGGTAGGAATCGGATCCTGAGGATCCTGCGTGAGAATGAACTCCAGCGAACCATGGGGGTAAACCATCTGAAAGAGCCCAGGGTTTACCCTTCCAAACTGGATCCGTATAAAGAGCATATCCAGGACTTGCTGCAGAAGTTTGGGGATATTACCACGCAGCGAATCTATGAGCAGATCCTTGAGAAAGGTTATCCCGGAAAGATCAGCATGGTTGAGGTTTATGTGCGTAAAATACGGACATCCAAAAGCCATCCGGTGATACGGTGTGTGGAGACTGCTCCCGGACAGCAGGCTGCGCATGACTGGAGCGAATACATGATTGAATTTACCTCATCTGAGGGAAAGGAGTATAAGGTGACTTTCTTCAGCTACATTCTGGGTTACAGTCGCCGCCAGTATATCGAAGTGGTGGAGGATAAAACCCAGCGTACCCTGTTTGAATGCATGGTTCACGCGTTCATGTATTTTGACGGGGTGGCCCGCGAGATCAAGAGCGATAACCAGAAGGTATGCGTGGACCGTTGGGAATGCGGCCAACCCATGTTCAACCGCCATTACCTGGGTTTTGCTTCGCATTATGGTTTTCGCCCCCTGGCGATTCATCCCGGAAAGCCTACAGAGAACTTAAAAGTGGAACGCCCGTTTTATTACCTGGAAACGAATTTTTTGAATGGCCGGTGCTTTCGTGATAAAAATGATTTAAAAGAACAGTTAAGAAGCTGGTTAACCCAAGTGAACGACCTGAGAAAGCATCGCACCACGGGGCGGCAACCCCTTGAAATGTACAGCGAAGAGCTTCCCTGTTTGATCCCCTTACCTGCTGCACATTACGACACCTCGCTGATCGTTTACCGGGTGGTCAATCAGGAGTCCTGCGTTCACTACCAGGGATATTACTATTATATCCCGGGGGACTATCTGTTTAAGAGTTGTCCCTTGAGAATTACAAGCGATCAGGTTATCATTTACTCCCACGATTTTAAACTTCTCATCTCTCATCCTCTGGCTGAAAAAGGAGCCACGGGTCGTTACATTGGCCTGCCGCCTAACTATACTCACGGCCGGGTGCTCAAGCTATCGGAGGTAAAACAACGCTTATCCGCCATGGGAATGATCATGGAAAAGTTTACCGAAAAACTGATCCTACAGAAAAAAGATCCCACGGCGGTCCTCAACGCTTTGTTGGCTTTGAAGGTTTATTACTTTACCGAAGACATCCTCAAGGCTGTTGGTCGTGCCATGGATCATGGAGTCTATGATATCAAAACAATAGAACGCTTTCTAAAGACCCATGCCCAGGGTCGGGATGCCATGAAAACCTTGTTTGATCAATCCCCTTATGATGAAGACTAAACCAGAAACGATCTCCCAACTCAGCGAGTACCTGGGATTAAAGAACCTCGCCCGGCAGCACACCGAACTAATCAAACAGGCTCATGAAAAGCAATTGGGGTTTTTGGATTTTTTGGAGATGGTCTTACGCGAAGAAGCCATACTCAAGCAGGAATGTGGCATCCGATACCGCATCCGGGAGAGCCGATTGCCCCGGCCATACAAGCTGCTTTCAGACTTTGACTTTGGTTTTCAGCCCAAATTGCGCAAATCCCTGGTGATGGATCTATCTACTATGGAGTTTATGAAACATCATGAATCGCTCTTACTGATCGGGGATTGCGGTGTAGGTAAATCGCATCTCGGCCAGGCGCTGGGAATGATAGCCTGTGAAAAGGGATACAAGGTGTTATATACCACCTGTGCCGCCCTGATCGGCGATCTCAACAACGGAGTCTTTGAGAAGAACCTGCTCAAACATCTTCGTAAATATATCAATCCCGATCTGCTCATCATTGATGAAATGGGTCATGACCGGTTGGAACTCCAGGTAACCAAAGAAGCTCATCTGTTGTTCAAGGTTGTGGATGAGCGCTACCATCTCAACCGGCCGCTGATCTTTACAACCAACGTGGAAGAAAAAGCCTGGGCTGAATACCTGGGTGATCCCATCTCCACCCGCGCGATCCTGGACCGCATCTTTCACCATGCCGTAAAGATCGAGATACGGGGGCCCAGTTATCGTCAGTACCAAGGCATGGAACTCCAGAAAAAATATGAGGAACATAAATAAATCAGCCACAAAACCACTTTCCCAACCATCACAGGTGTCGATGAAAAACAAGGCCAGGCCGTCCCGATCAATCGGGACGGCCTTTTCTTTTGGTTATCACCTTAAACATCTGAAAATAGATCAACTCTATCCCTTCAAAAAGGGCACTATCAGGTTTTTCTTTCTACGCTTTACCGCTCAGAATGAAACACCGAAAAGCCCCCTGATACCAACTTTTAAGACCCCTCTTATAAGTATGCAATGGCAGCCATTAGCCAAAGGTGGTATCGTTTTGTTCCGTTTGCTGGTAGCAGTTTAGATCAGGGTCAAAAATCTTCGGGGATGGGATCATTTCCCCGCCCCGAATGGGGAGGGGTCAGGGGAGGG
>CAZUYY010000288.1:0-4126 GCA_964624935.1 uncultured Prolixibacteraceae bacterium | reverse complement strand
TACCGCCTGCCGTGATGGTGCCACCTGCAGAGACTGACCATACATAATTGGTCATCCCTGCCTGCGTAGTATAAACATTGCCGGTAGTGTTCATGCATAAAGATGCCGGACCTGTGATCGTTGGACTGGGGAGCGCATTTACGGTAATATTATAAACCGTGGCTACAGCAGCGGTACAACCGCTGGCATTGGTATATTTAACGCTGACAGTCTGTGCCCCTGTGGTGGTCCAGGTAACGGTGACAGTACTACTGGTTGTACTTCCGCCTGCCGTGATGGTTCCCCCTGCAGAGACTGTCCAGATATAATTAGTCATTCCTGTCTGCGTGGAATAAACATTACCAGTGGAATTTAAGCATACGGATGCCGGGCCTGTGATTGTTGGAATGGGCAATGCATTAACGGTAACCGGGTAACTGGATGGAGATGCGGCTGTACAGCCGTTATTATTGGTATAACTCACACTGACAGTCTGAGATCCTGCAGTATTCCAGGTTACGGTAACAGTACTGCTGGTACCGGTTCCACCGGCAGTTATGGTTCCGCCTGCAGAGACTGACCAGACGTAACCTATCATCCCTGTCTGCGTGGTATAGACATTACCGGTTGAGTTTATACATACGGATGACGGACCTGTGATTGTCGGAGTGGGTAGTGCAACAACGTTAACGGGGTAAACATAGGGAGCCGCAGCAGCACAGCCATTGCTGTTAGTATAATTCACGCTTACGGTCTGTGCACCGGATGTGTTCCATGTAACGGTGACGGTACTATTTCCAGTACCCCCGCCTGCAGTGATCGTGCCACCTGCAGAGACTGCCCAGATGTAATTGGTCATACCGGTCTGAGTGAAATAAACATTACCGGTAGATGTCGCACAAACCGTTGTCGGGCCTATAATAGTAGGATTTGGTAATGCGTTTATACTGACTGTTGCAGAGCCATTCATGGTATTCATACACGAAGTCGTGACATTTGTGGCTACCACTGTATAGGTTCCGGGCGATATCTGCGAACCAAAGTTAAGAGGAAAACCTGTTCCGGGAAGTGTATTCATCAATGCAAGGCCATTATATAAGCCATAACTGACACCAGTGACAGATCCGGAAAGACCAATATTGACGCCTGAACCGCCATAACAATAGGATCCTCCGCCGGTCACGTTAAAGACTGCTGGCAAGGGATTTACCGTAACAGGAATACGGGTTCGGATGACACTTGCCCCACAGGTACTGTCCTGAACGTAAAAGGCAGTATCCACTGTTAATATTGGCGTAGTATAACTTGCCCCGCCGCCAAGCCAGGTACCTCCAATTTCAGCACTATACCACCCAAAAGTTCCGGTACCACTGGCACTCAAAATGGTACTGTTTCCACTGCATACCGTCTGACTGGCTGTAGGGGTTGAGTTTCCCGGAGGTGCTGGTAAAATGCAGGAGGGAGTATATTCCCAAAAGTCGGTTTGATAGTTATTTATGTCTAATCCTGTTCCGATATACCCTTCGGTACCTACACTAAAAGCAGCCGATCCATATCTTTTTGTTCCCCCGAAATTGGCTTTCTGTGTCCAGGTATTGGAAGAAGAATTATACTCCCAAAAATCGTTTAGATAACCACTTGCGCCGTAACCTGTTCCGATATACCCTTTAGTTCCGATACTAAAGCCAGCAGCACACTCTCGTACTGCTCCTCCGAAATTAGCTTTCTGGGTCCAGGTATTGGAAGAAGGATCATACTCCCAAAAATCGTTCAGATAACCGCTTCCGCCTTCACCTGTTCCGATGTACCCTTGAGTACCTATACTGAAGCCAACTGCCAACTCTCTTGCCGCTCCAACAAAATTTGCTTTCTGTGTCCACGTATTTGAAGAAGGATTATATGTCCAGAAATCATTTAACGGGTTGCCTCCAAAGTTCTCACCCGTCCCAACATATCCTTGATTACCAATGCTAAAACCCACAGCGCCTATCCTTGCCGTTCCTCCAAAATTCGCCTTTTGTGTCCACGTGTTCGATGAAGGATCATATTGCCAAAAGTCGTTGTAAAAGCTGCTGCCGTTCCATCCGGATCCAATATACCCCTGGGTACCTATACTAAAACCCACAGCCCAGACTCGTCCACCCCCTCCTAAACTGGCTTTCTGTGTCCACGTATTGGCAGTAGTATCATATTGCCAGAAGTCGCTTTGATAACCATTTGAAGAGCTATATCCGGTTCCCATATACCCTTTGTTCCCGATACTAAATCCAACAGCCCCAAATCTTGCTGGCCCACCGAAACTGGTTTTTTGTGTCCAGGTATTGGGTGTCTGGGATGAAGAGTAGATAGGAATGGAAATAGCGGTAATGATTGCAAGAAAAAGATAGATCGTTTTCATGACGTTTAATTTATTGTATTATAAGACTTTTAGTTTCTTGAAAGACACAATAAATCTAATAGAATACAATAGTACAAAAAAAAAAGGAAAAAAAGGAGGAAATAATATTGCGTTGATGTGGGATGGAAGGGATTCGAACCCATGACCCCCGCCCTGTCAAGGCGATGCTCTAAACCAACTGAGCTACCATCCCAATGAAATTCGTTGCGAAAATACAATTTTTTTTCCATCCTCCATCCTCTATTTTCCATCCTCCATCTTCCATCTTCTATTTTTCATTAACTTTGTTTCCATGAAAATAACCCTGTTCGGTGCTGCCGGTGATGTAACCGGTTCAGCCTATTACGTTGAGACTGATTCAGCTAAGGTTCTCGTCGATTTTGGATTATTCCAGGGCGGAAAAAAAGCAGAGATCCGAAACCAAAAACTTCCGCCTATAAATATAAACAAGCTGGATAGCGTCATTTTGACCCATGCCCATCTCGATCATACAGGCAGATTGCCCTTGCTGACAAAAGCAGGATATCAGAATCCGGTCTTTGCCACCCCGGCAACAGTTGACATGTCGGCCCTGATACTTCATGATTCAGCCAAAGTTAAAAAGCTGGATATGGAAAAGGCCAACCGGAAACGATCGAGGTCGGGACAATCACATCTTCAACCCATCTATACGATCGGGGATGTGGATCATGTGTTGAAGCTTTTTACTCCTCTTCCATACAATGAGCCTGTGGCAGTCGCACCCGGCATATCCGTCCGCTCGGTAGAGGCAGGACACATCCTGGGATCTGTCAGTCTTGAACTGACAGCCACAGAACAAGGAAAGAAAAAAGTCATCATCTTTTCCGGCGACATCGGGCCTTTGGGTATGGCAATACTCAAAGATCCTGCTCCCCTCCCCTATGCCGACCTGGTCTTTCTTGAATCTACTTATGGCGACCGGGACCACAGGTCGCTTAAAGACACGCTGCTTGAAGGTGAAGCCATAATCCGCCAGGCCGTTAAGGATAAAGGAAAAATACTGGTCCCTTCTTTTGCAGTTGGCCGTACACAACAGTTGCTGTATTACCTTGCCGCGGCTTTTCATCGCGGCGATTTTCCAAAATTCCCGGTCTACCTCGACAGCCCGATGGCCATAGAAGCTACCAACATTTATATGAAGCACACAGAGCTGTATGATGATGAAGCAATGGAACTGGTAAGATCAGGAGAGTTAAAAGCCGATCTCAGCCATGTAAATATGTCGACGACTCCGGAAGAATCCATAGCGCTCAATGGGTTGGAAGGACCGTTAATGATCATTGCCGGGGCAGGAATGTGCAATGCCGGAAGAATATTGCATTACCTCAGACACAACCTCTGGATGCCGGAAACTTCTGTCATTATTATTGCATACCAAGCCGAAGGAACCCTTGGAAGACAACTTGTGGATGGCGTCAAAACCGTCAGGATCTTCGGAGAAACTATAAAAGTTAATGCTCAGATCCATCTTCTGGGCGGCTTAAGCGCACATGCAGGACAATCCGATCTGCTCCGCTGGTTTGATGTGGTCGCAGGATCAAAACCAAAGGTCGTCTTGTCCCACGGCGAAGATAAAGCACGCCACCCCCTCGCCGGACTCATCACCAAACGCTATGGATTATCGCCAATACTGCCTGAATATGGCGATATAATCGAAATCTGAACATTATTCACTTCTCCCCTCCCTCTTGGGGGAGGGGCCGGGGGTGGGGATCTTCTCCCCTCCCT
>CAZUYY010000287.1:0-4139 GCA_964624935.1 uncultured Prolixibacteraceae bacterium | reverse complement strand
TGTTTTGGCTTCAGATCCTTTTTTACCTGATGGCATTACTAGGTTGGTATTTCGAGAACCGGATGATCCGTGTAAAATTACTTTTTGTCCCCTATTATTTTTTTATCATGAACTTATCTGTTTTTCTCGGTTTTAAGCGTTTTATTAGAGGTTCACAATCTGTGAACTGGGAACGGGCGAAGCGGGGAAAGTAATTTATTTCATTCTTTTTATCAGGAATTTTGTAACTTTAAAAACTTTTAATATAGTTGTAATGAAGACAGTTAATTTCTGGTCTCCTGTTGTTTTTGTCCTATTTATTCTGTTTTTTTTACAGAATGAATATAAAATTTACGGTCAGCAAACAAGCTATCTGGTTCACCAAACAACCAATTTAGTTGATGGTACGATCGCACCCTATAATCAGGTACAACCCGGCGATACCCTTTTTCTTGAATATGGAATCCGGGATTTCCTTCTGATCAGGAATTTTACCGGAACTCAGGAAAAACCTGTCATCTTAACGAACTTAGGAGGAGTTGTTACTCTGAATTCAAGCATTCATTATGGAATTTCAATTCAAAATTGCCGTTATTTCAGACTTACGGGACAAAACGATACCAGCAATTTTTATGGCATCAAAATAACAGGTGTTGCTTCCGGTGCCGGGATCGGGATCGGGGCAATGAGTTCAGATTATGAAATTGATCACATTTCGATTGAAAACTGTCCGATCGCTGCTATCTATGCCAAAACCGACCCGGATTGTTCATTTCTGGCAACCCGCGATAAATTTATACAGTTCAACACTGTCATTCATGATACATATATTTCAAACGTCGGCAATGAAGGTATGTACATTGGCAATACCCACTATTTTGGTCAAACCGTAAATTGCAACGGAAACGACACCTTACTTCTTCCTTCCCTGCTTGATGGCGTAAGTATCTATAACAATATCGTAGACCATACAGGATGGGATGGAATCCAGGTCAGTTCGGCATGGCGTAATTGTCAGATTTATAATAATCTTATCCTGTATGACAGCCAGGCAGAAGTAGATGAGCAAATGTCCGGCATTATGTTAGGCGGTGGTTCCAAATGCGATTGCTATAATAACTACATCAGCAACGGGAAAGGCGATGGTATCGAAAGTCTTGGTTTGGGAGGATACCGGATCTTTAACAACGTTATTATGAATGCAGGGCTGAGTTTCCACCCCCTCGACAGCAGCAATATGAAACATGGGATTTTTATTTCAGATGTGTCTGTTCAAACTGATTCATCATTTTATATTCTCTTCAACGATATAATCAATCCAAAATCGGATGGCATCCGGTTTCAAAGTGTTAAAAGCAGAAACAATCTCATCGCTTCTAATCTTATTCTGAATCCGGGTAACTATAATTATTATCAACAACACGGGAACATACATCTTTCAGGGAAAGACGCATACATCATGCTTCCGGACTCAACGAGCGATGTGAACAGACAGCATAATTTTCTTTCCCAAAACATCGGCAATGCCCATATATCAGTGACGGATTTTATACCTTTTTCAAATTCACCTCTTATCGACAACGCATATTCAAACAACCTGGGGATCACATTTGATTATTTTCATCATCCAAGACCCTTAAGAGCTGCGAGTGACATCGGCGCGATCGAACACAATCCGATCTCCAATAATGATACAAAATTAACTTCTAAAGATTTCACCACAATGCCTTTCTCCTACCCTGACCCGGTAAAATCATTATTAAACATCAGGTTTCATCCCGAAGATTCGATGGGAATCTTGTTCCAGGTCTATAATCTGCAAGGATTTGTTGTACTAAAAAAGAAAGTACCTTCTGCTGCCGGGAAAGATCAGGAAATCCAGATCGACGTCGAAAATCTGCCTGCCGGCGTTTATCTTTATTCCCTGTTTTCTGGAAAAACAACGACTTCAGGGAAATTTATCAAGATCAGGTAGCCAATGTGCCTGCTTATGATGTTGAAAAACAGGGTTCCGAATAACGATTTATTTGCTGATGATCACCTTCCGGTAAAAGGTTCCGGAGATTGTCGATAATCTCACGAAATAGATTCCCTGTGAAAAGGTGGTCGTATTGAGCCTTATCAGCGCTGCATCGTTATAAATACCCGTATAAATCACTTTCCCAAGACTGGTAAGTACTTCTACCATTTTCAATGGATCATCACTGCTGATAATTATAAAATTTCCAGCCGGGTTGGGATAGATCCTTAACTGGTTCGCTCCGGTTTCATGAATCCCGGTTGAATATGAAACCAATACAGTGTCAGATCCGGCCTGACAAAGAACAGTATCGGCAATATGATCCATCTGGATTGCGGTTACATAATACCGGTACATATCAGCAGATGTCCAGGCAGGCGGAACATCGGTATAGGCCGTTCCGGTTACCAGAACCGGGTTGATTTTCATGAATGGGGGATTCCCGGCAGAATCGCTTCTGAATACATTATAGCTGGCAACTGCGGAACAAGGAGCAGTCCAATTGAGATTGACCTCCTGCGAATTTGAAGTCCATTGCAATCCTGTGGGTGGCAGGCAAATTCCGTAAATATGGATATTATCAACGTACCAGTGAAGAATATTGGTTACATTCTCCCCATGCGCCTGAAAACGGATGTTCATACCTTTTCCCCTTACCGCATCAATATTAAAAGTTTCGGTTGTCCAGCCGAAAGAACCATTATTCACAAATTCTCCTAATTGATGCCAGGCATTATCGTAAAAGATCCCAATAGTCATTTTCTCTGTCGAAGTGGAATAATGATCAACCAATTTTAAGTCAAAGTCGAAAAAAAGATGGGAGCAATCCCACTCTGAAGCATCCATTATCCTGCTTACCAACGAATAATCATAGGCACCGCTCATGGACTTCAATTTACCAGACCATGAGAAGTCGGCTGTCGGTGCAGGATTACCGGTCATTGAAGTGGTTTCCCAGTTTCACTGTGAAGGATCAAATGTCCAATCGTTATAAGTAAAACTGCTCTGGTTCCACCCTTCAAAAAAAGGAAGATCAAACCCACAAGTTAAAACGACCGAATCAGAAGCACTTGAACGTATTGAGTACCCGTAACCGGAAAACCCATAAGCCGCCATGTTATACTTCGCTACGCAGGAATAATTATAAGTACCGGGATAGAGATTCAGATCATAATAGCTTAACGTGTCCGGGGAAGGACAATAGTGAATCATCGTATCAGCCCTGGATATATTGTATCCCATTAAACCCGGCGGTGTTCCTCCACCTTGCATCTGAGGCTTTTGCCAGCTCAGGAAAGCATTGCATTCGATCGAATCTGCAATAAAATTGAGAGGGGGATAGAAATAATGGTCCGTAAATGCAGTACAGTTATTTGTCGAATGACCGCCGGAAAAATATTTGTATATTGCATCCACACAAGCAGTGTATGTATGACCCGGGACAACGTGACCGGGTGGAATAAGGGTTGAGGTATCAGGAGTAAAACCACCCACAACACCATTGAGAGTAAAATCATACCCGATCAGGCATGGCATATCATAAAAAGCAGTGATCTCTATGTTGTCTATATTCCACCAGTTTATATCACTGCTATCTCCCCCGGTAGCATGGAACCGTATTTTAAAGGCTTGATCGGCATAAGGAGTGATATTAACAATTTCACTCTTCCAGGGTATGCTTCCCCCTGAATTAATATAAGATTTCAGGACATGCCAGACCGCCCCATCCCATAGCTCAACTGTCATGTAATTGACGGTCGTTGTGCTGTAATTATCGAGTTGAATGTCATACGATAAATGCAGTGGATCATGTAATTCCCGCCTCCTAACACCCATGGACCAGAACCTGTTTTCTGAAAGCTCATGAGCTGGCTGTTGACTGTATCCACTGCTAATCCTGCACAATCAGGGGAATTACCTCCCTGTTCCATTGCTATATAAAAGCTTCCGGAAGCAATGTTGACAGGCGTGGGAAAAGTAAAGCTCATCCATCCTATGGCAGAGGGTGAAATTGTAAAAGGTCCGGCAAGGATTGTCCCTAGCATTCCTCCAGAACCATTGTCCTGATAAACATATAAATGAAATGGAACAAAGTTGGATAATGTTCCACATAGGTCGAGTTTGCAACTATTAATCACTG
>CAZUYY010000286.1:0-4149 GCA_964624935.1 uncultured Prolixibacteraceae bacterium | reverse complement strand
GAACTGTTTACAACCGGGCAATAAAGGCCGATATTGTCTCTATTGATCAATATCCATTTAAAGAGGAGGAATATCAAATACCATCAGGGCCAAATGTGAAAAAAGCACTCACACTGGCAGAAGTAAAACAAATTGCAGAATATGATGCAACACCTGGCAGCAGCTTACACCAGTACCGTGATTACTGGATGTTTAGTTACCTATGCAACGGAATAAACGTAAAAGATATGGCCCGATTAAAATATTCGAATATAGATAGTCAAGTTATCCGGTTTATACGATCCAAAACAAAAAGAGAGAGACGAAAAAAACCAATTACCATTGAAGTAATTATCACAAAGCCCATCGGTCGGATTATAGACACATGGGGCAATAAACCAGCAAGCCCCGATCAATACATTTTTCCAATCCTTTCTCCCGATATGACCCCACAGCAAGAATATGATGCGATTAAGGGAACAACTAAATTGATAAATACTTATATAAAGACTATTGGAGAGAATATCGGAATACCCGAAAAAATTACTACTTATGTAGCACGTCACAGCTTTGCAACAGTACTAAAACGCTCAGGGGCCTCTACAGAATTTATTTCCGAGAGTTTGGGTCATAGTAACCTTGCAGTTACAGAGAATTACCTTGCCAGCTTTGATATTGAGGAAAAAAAGAAATGGGCGGAATCGTTACTGCCTGAAAAACAATAATCATTCAACAGACATAAAATCCAAACCAAATTAACCCAGACAGGAATTGAATTTTAATAACTTTGTTAGCATTCAAATCAAAACAGGCAGAAAATGGTCGATTTTAAAAGGTATTTTTCCGGAAAATATCCAGGTGAAAAAAAAGAAAGTCCTTTTCAGTTAACCTATTACACATACCAGCAATATATTGAATACATTTCAGAGGATGAAGTTGATTTGGAGTACAACAAGGAAGCTTTTCACCGTGAAGATCATTCCCCTTATATATCTTGTGATACTGATTTTATCCATTTAGTAGAGACTATTGAGCCTCCCTCAAAAATAACAGAATTTTTAGAATACCATTTTGAAAAATATGTTGGGACGAAAATTGATTTTGTTGACCATATTAAAATTTTAATGGATGGTAATATTCGGTTCCATTATGAATTTATAACCGAAGAACCACTCGTACCTGATCCGACAATGGTAAAGGTTAATGTCTTTAAAACTATGAATAGTTATTTTATAAAGTTAAAAGACCCTTTGAGGGTGTTGAGAAGAGACAAGGTTTATGAATGGATTGAAGACAAAAGAAAAGAGTTAAAAGAGGAGAATAAGAAACTACAAACAATACAAACAAAAAGCCATCAAAAGAAACTCCTCCGCTGCCCACCGGATGAATTTTCAGAATGGTTTAGATCAAAAGAACATTACGACTACATTATCAAATTATTAACAGATAAGAGTTTTTTATCCCGGTCGACAGGGGAATGGAGGGATGATAAAAAAGACAAGGCGTTTGCAATTTCTATTCTAAAGTATTTAAATGAACAAGGATATTTTAGACCGGAATTGAAACCTACCTCGGAAGACTATAGGAGAATTACAAATGACGTTTGGGGAATGGAGGTAAAATCCAGCACAGCAAGGCAAGCCAGAATCTCTGAGGCTAATTTAAAATTCATCCCACCATCAAACCAAATCCTTTAAACAGAAAACAAAGTTTAATTGTACAATTGTACTTTGTACAATCCTGACAAATACAATTTCCATCCCTTTGCCCTTTTTGTTATTTTATTTGTGACTGATTTTAAAAACTGAATCATGTCAACAGATGTAATTTTAAGTCCAATCCGGTTAAGTGACCTGGATGAATTAATTAAAAATGCAGTAAGGCAGGGGATCACAGAGGCCCACTCCACCCCTAAGCACGAAGAAAAAGAGCCGCTAACCATTGACGAAGCAGCCGTATTTACTGGACTTTGTAAATCCACTCTTTACAAACTTTCACACGAAAGAGCAATCCCCGTGCATAGACCCAGGAATGGAAGATTAATCTTTTTCCGGTCAGAACTTATGGACTGGATCAGGGTGGGTAAAAAATCCACCCATTCAGAAATTTCCGAGGCCTTAAATCGTCAACTTTAAGGCAATGAATAACGCAGGCGAACGATCTGGGCAAGGAGGTACTAAGGGACCCGGCCGATTAATAAAACTTCCCTCAATTTTACGAAAAAATGGTTGTGCCTATAGGGAGGTATTAAGAGAAGGGAGAACGTGCATCTACGAGCAAATGGTAGCTGAAAATTTGAATTATTACGAGTTATTCATAGTAAGGGTTAAGCCTGAAAGAATTGTAAAAGGAATTAATCTCTAACCTGGAAATTAACACGTATTAGTTGAAAACTTTTCACATAAACCCTTGATAAGAGTTCGTTTTTATAGTTTCTTTGTAATACGTAACCACGTATTATATGACAAAGATAAATCATCCGCAATGGGCAATAGAACAGAAAAAACCCGGAACCGAGCTCCGTTTTATTCGTGGAAAGTATTATTTGTATCAATACAAAACGATTTATGATAAGCTAAGGAAAGGGCCGAAAAAGGTTACCGGCAAATTATTGGGCAGTGTAACTGAAAATGGCTTCGTTCCATCAGGGAAAAGACAGTTGGAAAAGGCTGCAACGCCATTTGTTTACCAGAAACCGAGGTGTAAAGAGTATGGAGTATCCTTATTGGTAGCCCAACTTTTGATCAAATACGTTAAGGAATTGCAGGTTAGTTTCCCAACGATATGGAAGCAAATGCTGGCCATTGCCTATTGCCGCTTTATTTACAGATGTCCTTTGAAGAACATTCCATTTCGTCTCGAACAGAGTTATCTTCATGATCTTCTTGGCTCTGTGAAATTCAATGATAAAACCGCTTCCTTTGTACTAAAGACAGTTGGAGGAATGCAGGAACAAATGCTCAATTATATGAAAGCATTTATAGCAAAGGAAGAATACCTGCTTATGGATCTTACCCATATTTTTTCAAACTCATCGTTGATAACACTCTCGCATAAAGGATATAACAACCAGATGAATTTCGACCCACAGTTTAACCTTCTTTATCTCTATTCTGCCAAGTCAAAAATGCCTGTCTATTACAGAATTCTGCCTGGAAACATCCGCGAGGTGAAGGCCTTCAAAAATGCCATTCTTGAGGCCGGGCTCGAAGATGCTGTTATCGTCGCCGATAAAGGGTTCTATTCCAAGAAAAACATTGAACTTCTTCAACAGGAGAATCTTAAGTTCATTTTGCCACTGAAACGCGATAATACGCTCCTTGACTATTCACTGCTGGACAACAATACCTTTAAGGAAGCTGATGCCTATTTTGAACATGAAAAAAGGATTATCTGGTATCAAAAATACATTTATCAAAACCTATCCCTGTTTATATATCTTAACGATTCACTAAAAGTAAAAGAAGAGAAGGATTATCTTCAACGCATTGAAACCCACCCCGAACAATATTCCCTGAGAGAATACCACAACAAACGTAACGTCTTTGGAACCATCGCCCTACTGACCAACTTTCAGAGAAAGCCGGCGGTAGATGTCTTTGAAACATACAAATCAAGAATGACCATTGAGGTTATGTTTGATGGAATGAAAAACGTAATGGAAGCCGATCACACCTATATGCAGGACGAACAAACACTTCATGGTTGGATGTTTATCAATCATATTACACTTCAATGGTACCAACAATTATATATCGAACTGAAAAGAAAAAATCTCCTGAAGATATATTCCGTCAATGATTATATTCAGATGCTCACCGATCTGAAAAAAATTAAAATAAATGAAAACTGGTACTTCAACGAGATTACTAAACAAACTCAGAAAATGATAGAAAAGCTAGGCCTTTCAGTTGAAGGGTATAATACGTAATTTTATTCCAGGTTAGAGATTAATTGGGACGAATTGTGAGATTTCAACACTGAAGATTCTTGTTTGAAATGCAACTCATATAGAATATAAATGACTATTTCGGACTATATTGAGCCACCTATTTCGGACTAAATTGCGCCACTCATTTCGGACTAAATTGAGCCACCTATTTCGGACTAAATTGCGCCACTCATTTCGGACTAAATTGAGCCACCTATTTCGGACTAAATTGCGCCACT
>CAZUYY010000285.1:0-4176 GCA_964624935.1 uncultured Prolixibacteraceae bacterium | reverse complement strand
ACCCGAAGAAGCATTAACGATGGTGAAAATATTTTTTACCACGGATTTCGATGGTGGAAGGCATGAGCGAAGAATTTATAAAATTCCTATTCCTGTCAGGTAGTTAAAACATGGTGTATGTCAAATATCCTGGATAAATTTTTAGCCGATGCTGAAAAACGTTCGTTTGACCCTGAACACCGCAGACGTCTTGATTTTAATATTGGCAGGTATGATGAGCAGGTGATCGTTGGAAAAGAGCAGTTTTCTGAACTTGAAATTGCCCGGCGGAGAGCAGCCATGCGGAAACATAAAGTTCTCAATAACCTTGATCGATACCTGATTGAGTTTGAAACCAACTTTGAAAAACATGGCGGAAAAGTTATCTGGGCATCTACAGAAAAAGATGCCCAGAAAGAGATTCTTTCCATTGTAAAAAAAGCTGATGCTCATTTGATTGTAAAGCAAAAGACCATGCTTTCTGAAGAACTTGAAATCAATGAGCTGCTTCAGAAACATAAGCGTGAAGTTGTAGAAACCGACCTTGGCGAGTATATTGTTCAGGTAGCCGGGGAGAAGCCTTACCATATTCTTACCCCGGCTATGCATAAATCTAAAGAAGATGTCGCTGAGCTTTTTCATGAAAAATTTGGACTTCCTGTGCACAGCACGCCGGAAGACATTGCAAGGTTTGTCAGGGAACAATTGAGGATTAAATTCATCCGTGCCGATGTCGGAATTACCGGAGGAAATTTCCTGGTGGCCGACACAGGCGCTCTCGTATTGACTGAAAATGAAGGGAACGGATTGCTTTCATATGCCTTTCCAAAGATCCATATTGCTCTTGTCGGGATTGAGAAGATCATTCCATCAATTGACGACCTTGATTTGTTTCTTCCTTTGCTGGCTACCTATGGTACGGGTCAGAAAATTACTGCTTATAACAATCTGGTTTTTGGACCAAAGTCAATTAATGAACCAGATGGACCAGAACAAATGTACGTCATACTTATTGATAACCGGCGTACAGAAGTTCTAAAACACAAAGAGCAACGACAAGCCCTGGCATGCATCCGTTGCGGTGCCTGTCTGAATGCATGTCCTATCTATCGCAGCATTGGAGGATATACTTATGGCGCTGTTTATTCAGGGCCAATCGGTTCAATAATCTCCCCACATTACTTAGGATTAAAAGAGTATAACCATTTAAGTTATGCCTGTTCACTCTGTGGAAAATGTTCCGAGGTTTGTTCTGTGCATATACCTCTGCATGAATTATTGCTTTACAATCGAAATGAGACGGTTCTGAAAGGTTTCCCAAAACAAATTTGGAAGTTAATAATGAAGGGGTGGAAGGTAGTTATGCTGCGCAGATGGATGATTGATAAAACAGGTTCAGGAATGAAAAACAGAGCCTTCAGGATATTCTTCAAAAAGTGGTGGGGCCCACGGAGAGAACTGCCCAAATTTGCAGAAAAGAGTTTTAAGCAACTATGGCTTGAAAAACAGCAGAAGAGCTGATGTTCAGAATTTCCTGAAGATAAAAAGAAAAGAATTACGCGGTATCTGTTAATGCGTTGGTTGATGTCTGACGCCGGACCTTCCGGAAAGGAAATGATCAACACCCACCAATAAACTTCCTGCAATGATCACTGTCACGGGAATTATAAATGTTCTGACGTTTGTAATGAAGGGTTTTATTCCCGAAAACAATGAATTAAAAGCAGGAATAAAGGTCTTTATGAAATACTCTTTGCCGGGAATATAATCTGAGAAAGGAAGATCAGAGGTCATAAAGATAACTCCACAAACCAGAAAGAGCAGAATATACGGCCAGAATGATCGTAAAATCAAGTAAAAAGGTTTCTTTACTGGAGCTACTTCAGGCGACTTCAGGATCTGCTCCATTACATTGCCGGTAAAGTCATCTCCAGGGCTTTCCCATGACTGGTTCCTGAAAAGGTCTTTTAAAAAGTTATCCGTTAAAAAATCTTCTTTTTCCATTTCGATTACAAAGATACTATTGTTTTTGTGTTCCTGTCAATTTCTTTTCATCAGTCCGTTCATCTCTTCGTATAGCCTTTTCCTTATCCGGTGTAGCTTTACTTTGACATTCGACACTGTCAACCCCGTAATTTCACTGATGTCATCAACAGAATTTTCATTCTTATAAAACAACGTGATCAGAAGATTATCTTCATCAGGCAACTGTTTCAATGCCTTCTCAAGGATCATCAGACGGTCGTTCTCATCCAGTTCTTTGATATTCTGTCCGATCTCATCCGTAGAATAATTAGTGATGACAGTTTCTTCAATTGCAACCAATTCAACCTTCTTTTTTCGTGTCTTCGATATTGCAGCATTGTAAGCGATGCGATAAAGCCAGGTAGAGAACTTTGATTTTTTTTCAAATGTGTTCAGTGACTGAAAGGCTTTCAGAAAAACGTCCTGTGAGATCTCTTCCGCATCTTCCCTGTTGTTTACAATTTTCAGAACAATTGAAAAAACAAGGCTTTTATGTTTCGTAACCAATGATGCATAGGCCGAAACGTCTCCGTTTAAAACCCTCTCAATATAAACGTTATCGTCCTGAAACTTCATTTTGTGACTTAGACGTTAGAATGATGACCTGGTTACAGATAATAGAAAATATCCAGGTTCTTTCCACGTTAAAATTAAGGATAAAACATATATAAGAATAATTGTTAATGGGAAAATACATTTTTTTCATATGTTTGTTTTATAATATTCAACAGGATCCCGGAAGAATTCAACCTGGTACCATGAATACTCTTTTAAAAAGGATATTGCGTATAATACCTGTTTTCATGATGTTTTCAGGTTTATGGCTGATCTCCTTTCAGGTGTATTCCCAGAATGATGATAATCAAAATCCGGATCAACCTCCCCCTTCGATGTGGCATAAAACCCAAGCGCCTTTAGCCCCTGCTACGACGTCAATAGTTATTACAATCGACAATTGGGATAATTTTAGCCTGGGTATTGATTTCGGGTCAAGTAATATGACTGCAAATCCTTTAGTTCCGACCTGGTATTTTACCGCCTATAATACAAATACCGCCCATCAAACGGAAAACGGACTCGATTGGGGATCTGAGGTTCCTGATTTTGGTGCTACCATGATGGGAGATCCGGTAGTTGCGTATGACAGCCTTGGAAATCTTTTTTATGGAAATATGTTTGGGACCAATATTGTCGTCGGATTAAAAGTCATGACCTCGGCCGATAACGGAACAACCTGGGGCCCGGGGATTACGGCTCTTACAGGGACAGATAAACCCTGGATTGCCTGTGATCAGACCAATGGCCCGAATGCAAACAATATTTATACGTGCATGACAACCAATGGAGGAGGAAATTTCTCCAGGAGCACGGATCATGGTCAGACCTATACGAGCACTTTTACTCCGGCCACCCAGACGATTCCCGGAATGATGATTTGTGTCGGTCCTTATAACAACATCCAGGGAGGATCGGTTTATGTGGTTACCAATTCAGGGACCCCATTTGCCAGTATATACACATTTTACCGTTCCATCGATGGAGGACTTACATTTGCAAAGATGTCATCAGAACAATTTTCAAATTATGTGGGAACAGAGGTAAATGGCAGGAATTCTGTTTCCGGCATGCGAACACGTCCTTATCCCATGATCGCTGCAGATAATAGTTATGGTTCACACCGCGGAAGGTTATATTTAGTATATGCATCAAATGATCCACCGGGTAATGGTAATATGCCTGATATTTTCAGCCGTTATTCTGATGACGGAGGAGGCACATGGTCTGCAACAAAAATTGTGAATGACGATACAAACGCACAAAACAATAATCATTGGCAACCTGCCATCTGGTGCGATAAAGACAATGGACGTCTCTATGTTCAATGGATGGATACAAGAGATACACCAACACATGACAGTGCATATATATATGCAACTTATTCCTCCGATGGAGGAGATTCTTATGAAACCAATCAGAGAATATCAAATCAGAAAATGAAAATAAATTGCACCACTTGCGGTGGAGGTGGCAATCCGGAATATGAAGGCGATTATAACGGAATCTGTTCAAATAAAAAAGTATCAATGGCGGGGTGGACAGATTTCAGATACGGAAATTTTATGAGCACAACTGCATATTTTCCTGATTTTGCCATGGCTCTGGACCATTCTC
>CAZUYY010000284.1:0-4176 GCA_964624935.1 uncultured Prolixibacteraceae bacterium | reverse complement strand
TAACGAAATATCATTCGTGATAAATCCTGATTACAAAATAGACCAGAAGAATATTATAAATTCTAATTCGGAACCTGCCGATAATAACACTCCGGGGTTAGCAGGTAGTCATGGTTCTGTTGCAAATCCGGAATTCATTAATAAAAAAATGACAGTGACCTATAAAATGATCAACGGTTCTAAAGAAGGAAAGATTATTGACCTGGAATTGATCTCATCCGGGCAGGACCAAAGCGAGTCTGGAACATTGATGGTAATTGTGGGTTTGTATGAAACCCGGGATGAAGCAATAAATTCACAGAAACAGTTCTTGTCAAACTATCGACTTGAAACAGAGGTATTAAGCACCAATTTATTTCAAAATCTTGAGAAGGATCACTATGTCGTAGTCACCGGAAGAAATCTAAACTATGATGAGGGTCAGCAACTCATGGAAAATATTAAGGCAATAAATGTTTCTGGGTTTATCAAGGATGCTGGTACGATGAAATTAAAATAGTTCCGGACTCGTAATTAGTATGATCAAACCTAACCCGCTGCCAGGGAAAGAAAAACGAAACGTTCAGAAACCACAAAGAATTATTCATCCGGATGCCTTGCCGGGGCAAAAACAAGGATTGATTAATAAACGGGCGTTTCTGCTGATTGCTATCCTGATTATAACTTTTATAGCATTTATACCCTCCTTATCTAATCAATTTATTAAAACCTGGGACGATAATGTCTATGTGACAGAAAATCCCATGATTACACATATAGACCCAGAAAGCATCAAGGGATTTTTTACAACACAAAAGAATGGAACCTATGTGCCTCTTCCTCTTTTGACCTGGGCAGTGGAGTTTAAACTTTTTGGATTGAATCCATTTCCTTATCACTTGAATAACTTGTTATTACACTTGATTTGTACGTTGCTGGTATTTTATTTTTTTCGTTTATTACGGTTACCTGCAATCTATTCTGCACTTGGCGCCTTGTTATTTGGGATACATCCCATGCATGTTGAATCCGTGGCGTGGGTGACAGAAAGAAAGGATCTGCTATTCTGTCTTTTCTACCTTGCCAGCCTGATTACTTACATGAAGTTTATCCTGAGCAAAAATAGAAAATTGAGATTTTTTCTATTGACCTTGCTATTATTTGTTTTCTCACTTTTTTCGAAAATTCAGGCCGTATCGTTACCACTTTCCCTCTTTTTACTTGATTATTGGTTTGGACGTCCCTGGAAATGGAATCTGATTTATGAAAAAATTCCTTTTTTTGTTTTCTCACTTCTTTTCGGCCTTGGCGGATATTTTATTCTTCAAAATCTGGGAGGTATAGATATCCATGATCCGTTCAACTTAATTGAACGGATTCTCATTGGGTTATATTCACTTAGTGCATATATCGTAAAACTGATCATGCCTCTGAAACTGAGTTGTCATTATCCTTATCCTGTTGTACCGGGAGAAATACTTCCTGTTTTGTTTTATCTAAGCCCCGTGTTCTTACTTTGCCTGGCGGTCCTTATTTTCTTAACAGTTCGTAAGACAAAAACAGTCGTCTTTGGAGCCTTGTTTTTCTTGGTTAATGTGATGTTCCTCTTACAATTTATGCGTGCCGGAGAAGCTTTCCAGGCCGATCGTTTTTCTTATGTGTCTTACATCGGTCTGTTTTTCATTCTCTCGTGGACAGCTTATAAGTTCGCAAGCAGAAATAGATCCAGCCGGATGGTAATAACCGGATTGTCAATCTTTGTAATTATATTCTTCTTCATAAATACCTTTGCCCGATGTAAAGACTGGAAAGACAGTATTACTCTTTGGAGTGACGTGATAAGTAAATATGATAATGCACCGATAGCCTATGATAACCGTGGTGTTGCCTATGGCGAACTTGGACAGTGGGACAAGACAATTACCGATTTCTCAAGAGCAATAGAAATTGACCCGAAATATGCCAAAGCCTGGTACGACCGTGGGGTTGCTTATGGTAACCTTGGTCAATGGGACATGGCACTTGACGATTTATCAAATGCAATCGGGATTGATCCGAAATTCACCGATGCATACTCCAACCGTGGCAATGCATACAGTTACATAGGACAGTCTGACAAGGCAATAGCCGATTTTTCTATCGCAATCCTGATCGACCCTCAAAATGCCGTCGCATATTATGACCGTGGGAATGCACATAGTAATCTTGGACATTGGAATGAGGCAATCGCAGATTACTCCAGGGCAATACAAATTGATCCGAAATATTCACTTGCCTATACCAACCGTGGCGCTGTATATGGGAATCTTGGGAAGTTCGACGAAGCAATAGCCGATTTCTCGAAAGCAATCGAAATAGACCCTGATAATGCTAAAGCATATTCCAACCGTGACCTTGCTTACCGGAAACTGGAAAACACGAAAAATCGCTAAAGGGATATAACTGGATAAAAATCTTATTATTTATTGATCATGAAGATAAATCTTCTTACCTTCGAACTTCGAAAATAATCATGAAAAGTAGAGTTCTTTAGAAGGAGTTAATGGATCAAAAATTACATCTTTTCTACAGAAAGGTTCATGTTCTGATTTTTATCATTTCAATCCTCCCTTTTTTATCTTCAGGTGAAGGAATTAAGCAACTATTACCCGATACAACAATCTCAGAAGCGGGGCTTTATATTGACAACTCGTCTGGAACCATCTATGCAGATTTTGCGGTGGCCGGTTGTCCATCCAATTACAGGCTGTATATCCATGTAAAAAATCCAGGTGAGTATATTCTTTTCGGTATACAGTCCGACTATTTAAATGTTCCATTCAATTTGAGAAAGCCAAATGGAACTATAGCACTTTCAGGTATTCTCCCTTATATGCCGGGTCAGATGGGTTATATCCAATATTACTCTCAGGCTTTTGTCGGCCCATACCCCTCTAATGGCGGTTATACACCTCTTTCATATCACGTAACCAGCATCGCCGACACGGGTGACTATTATTTTGAGATCCCGACCTCGGTTACTTATGCAGTTGAATTTGATTTGTGGGATTTTCAGGTTGTGTCCGGACAACATAATCCTGCAATACCATCAGATGCAATAAATGGACGTTTATGGTCGCAAGCCTGGCAGCTTTATGCCAGTCTCGGATATTCCCCATCGGATTATCAGCCTTTTAACGGAATATTTTATGTTTATGCCGATGATGGAATCGTGACGAAACTGGCTTTTTCCAACGCAGCAGTCGGAGCTGTAACTATCTTTTGCAATCCATATGGTTGTCTGAATACTGGAAACTTCCCATCCGACCGGCAGTCAAATAACAACAACACATTTTTGATATTTCCAGCCATTGCACAGTACAAGGTATTTATCAACAATCCTGATTCAACTATTTATCCAAGCGGATTTTATGGGGCAATCACGAGTACACCTTACATGATACCTGATCCCAATTACCCCCCGTGCAGCGGAAAAAAATATATCGTGGTAAATGTAAATAAGTCAGGAAGAGTAGAGGTGGACATCAGTTTTCCTTATGGGGCGCCTGGTACGAATGTTTCAATCTATGCAAATGTTGTTCCGGGCGTCAATGACATTCCCTGGAATGGTTTGGATGGGTTGGGGAATCCAGTTCCTGATGGAACCCAGATTTCTGTCAATGTTATATACATGAACGGGCTTACGAATCTACCAGTCTGGGATCAGGAGATGAATCCGGATGGTTATATTATAACACTGGTAAGGCCTGCAAATGCTTCAGGATTGCAACCCCCTTCTTTCTGGGATGACTCTCAATTGGTCCCAAATACATATGGAGATCCATGCAATTATCCCCCGCAGACCGTGAACTTTACCGGCTGTACACCTGGTTCTATACCAGGATATATCGGATGTCACCCCTGGCATCCTGTGGATGGCTATTGCCATAATAAAATGATTAACACCTGGTGGTATGGGAGTACCACCAGTTCCAATTTCTCCTGTATGTTTACAGGGATTGTTCCAAATCCAACTGGTCATGACGCCTCCCATTGCGGTCCCGATTCATTATTGTTGCATGCGACAGTACTTCATAATGAAACCGTTGACTGGTACAATGTTCCTTCAGGAGGCTCCCCCATTTTAATTGGGGATACTTCATTTTATACACCATTTATCACAGCGACAACAACTTATTACGCGGAAGCCAGGAATGA
>CAZUYY010000283.1:0-4188 GCA_964624935.1 uncultured Prolixibacteraceae bacterium | reverse complement strand
ATGACACCCTCAAAAAGCTGATTGAAGAAGGTTGTGAAGTGCTGGAGGGATGATTTTATTCATGAAATCAAAATATTCTCTACATTTTTGCGGTGATTAAAATGGATATTCTCCGCAAAAGGTGAGGTGAAAGTAATTTCGATAATAAACAATGTGCCTTAAAATGCCCCTCCGATTTTGATCCCCAGGTTCAATACCAAACCTATACGAGTAGTGTTTGTCACATCTGCTGAATGATCCGGGTTGTTATAAATAATTATATTATCAAAATCGTCATACATGCCATAATTAGATTGGCGCAGGATGACAGTTTTGAATCCACCGCCGATATAATAATCGATCACAAATCTCCCGTAGCGCCTCATTCCTCCGAAGCGAAGACTTAATCCGAAATCATTCCTGTATTGATCCTGTAAGTGTACATTTTGTGAATCATCAGGCCATGCAAATTGCTGATCTTTGAACCATAGGTTCCGGTACATGAAAACTATGGCAACATAAGCTCTTGTAGTATAATAAAACTTTGGGTATGTAGTGACAGAAAAACCTGTATAGTTGAATAGTGGGTAATTTATTAAAGTATAGTCCTGAATAGGAACCCCGAGAATTCCGCTGAGCTCGGTTTCCCATGAAAATTTTTTATTGATAAACCGTTCATAAGATACGGCCAACTCCACATGCCACAACTTGGCAATATTAACTTTCAGAAAATTTTTATAAATCAAAGGTTGTAACTTTTCAAGTCTCTTTTCCTTTTCATTTTTGGTAAGATTATGAAGGTAATTCTCCCAGGCCCAATCGTCGCGATAGACACTGTCGGGTGGACAGATTATTTTCCAGTTAGGCCATCCTGTAACATAAGTAAGTCTTCTTTCATCATCCCACCCTTGATGGGGAGTGGGTAATGCCGACTTGAAATAGAGCCGTTGAATGTTGGATATCCTTACTAATGTATCCTTAAAGAATATCGTGTCGGCCTTGATCAACCTTACCCGACCCGAAATGTTTTTACCAGTAGTGGTCCAGATGGAAATGTTTGAATTTTCACTAATCCGGGTTAACTTTGAAGTATTCAGATTCTGTATCAGGATCTCATGACCCCCATTCTCCTGGGATTCGGATAGGTTAGCCAGACAGATCAAAAGAAATAGCAGAGTAAAGAATTGTTTCATTGATTTCCGATTAATGGTGAACAAGGAAACACGAAGGTGGTCAAAGAATTTGACTTTTATATTTTTGTCGAAATTAAGGAATTTTATTATAACAAATTTTAAGTAAACAAAATATTTTCAAAAATAAAATATAACATGGCAAGATATTAAATCAAGAAAAGGAAAGAAGTTTTTTTTCGTTCAAGATCCGTTTATTAATTGAAAAACAAGTACATTTCATCGTTTTCGTAGTGGATGACCGGTTCGAGCTGGTATGCTGATCTGATGTTTTCTTTTGTCAGGACTTCGTTTTTGTTTCCATCAGCTATTATTCTTCCCTGATTCAATAACACGATTTTATCGGCGAACTTCGAGGCCAGATTCAGGTCATGTACTACTCCAACAACAACCATGTCCTTATTTTTCAATAGATCCAGGATTTTGTGCATAAAAGCGAACTGGTAACGTACATCTAAAAAAGTCAACGGTTCATCCAGGAGTAAATACCTGTTACTATCCATAATAGGATACCATATTTGCGAGATCACCCTTGCAAACTGTACGCGCTGTTTTTCACCTCCGCTCAGGGTCATATAGTTCCGGCCAGCCATATCATACACATTAAAAAAGCGCATGGCTTCTTCACAAGCCATGTTGTCTTTTTGTGTTGGTTTTCCGGTGAAATGCGGATATCTTCCCATCATCACCACTTCTGATACTGCCAAAGGAAAAGACAATTCAATATTTTGTGACAATACTGAGCGAATGCGGGCTAATTCTGCTATTGAAGTTGAAACTATATTTTTATCCCCATAATAAACTGATCCGGGTTCTTCCGGCCGGATCTGGTTACAAATAATCTTTATAAGTGTGGATTTCCCTGCACCATTAGGACCGATGATGACATTGACCTTTCCTGGCTCAAAGTTCACCGATACATCTTCAAGAAGTATTTTGCTGCCAATCTTATAGGTAATATTTTTTACCGTAAGCATATCAAAAGAAATAATTTTTTCTACGCAATAAAATAATAAAAACAGGCACGCCGATGATGGATGTCACGATACCGATGGGTAACTCCGCAGGTCGTAAAATCATCCGTGCCAGGAGGTCGGATAGTGTAAGCAGAATACCGCCAAGCAAGGCGCCATTGCGGATCAGGAACCGATTATCGGACCCCTTGAGGATACGTAAAAAATGAGGAACTATTAATCCGACGAAACTTATAACCCCCACAAAGGCCGTAGCTATGGCTACCATCACCACATTTATTAAAAGAATATAAAGTTTTAACCTTTTAACATTAATGCCAAGATATTGAGCCTCTTCTTCTCCCATCATCAACGCGTTCAGGTGTTTGGCATACCGCAAGGCAATTACTATGCAAGCAGTCGTAATCGTCCCTGTAATGATAACAGAATGCCAGTTGGCCCCTGATAATGTCCCGAGAAACCAGAATGTGATGGAACGTGCCTGGGGATCTCTTGCAATATAAGAGAGAAAACCCACTCCGCTCATAAATATAGCATTTATGGCAATACCCGTAAGCAGCAATGTAACAATAGAGCTCTTACCTGTATGCTTTGATCTTGCAAGAACAAATACTAAAACAGTGGACAGGATTCCACCGCTACACGCGGCAATAGGTAAAGTCCATTCGCCGGCATTAAACTTCAGTACTCCACCGAGAACAAAATAAAGTGCTGCTCCGAAAGCAGCGCCACTTGAAGTACCAACAAGTCCGGGTTCGACAATCGGATTACGAAATAATGCCTGCATTAATGTCCCGCCTACTGCCAGTGTTGCGCCAACAATAATGCATAAAAGCACGCGGGGAAACCTGATCTCTATAAATATTCTTTCATTCAGTGTAAGGTCACCCGAATTGTGCACCCATTTGCTGATGCCTGAATATATTTCATCCAGACTTATATTGACTGCGCCAGATTTCATTGAGAACAAAGCAACAATAATGAAGATGAGAAATAAAATTAAAAAGGGTCCCTTGTATTGTTTACTTTGTTTGTCCATTCTGATGGATCAGTTTTTGAAAAAGAAGTACATTTTCTCCGGTGCGAGGTCCGATATAGACCACATCTTGTTCCATTATGCGATAAATCCTGTTATTTTTATAGGCTTTGGTTGACGCTACACCCGGCAGTTCCTTTATCTTTTCAGGTGATCCACCAAGCCGGTCATAACCGAAATCTGTCAGCAGAATAATATCAGGATCTGATAATGCAACAATTTCCGGTGAAATTTGTTTCATCTCTCTTTCATCATCTACTGCAGTTATACCTCCGGCCCATTCAATCATTTTGGAGGCTACATTCTTTTTTGTCATGACAAGGTAAATATTGGATGCCTGCCCGAAATGAATGATCAGAACCTTCGGATGATCATTAAATCGCTTTGCACTTTCCAATGCTATTTTCATATCATTGTCTAATTTCATACAAAGTGAATCGGCCCGCTGTTCTTTATGAAAATAAGCGCCCATTTCCCGAATCAGAGAGTCTGTTCCTGATATAGTGTTCTGGTAATGACCAAAGATCTTCATCGGGATTTTTAGATCCTGAATTTGTCTGACTACATGCTCCGGCCCGATATTATTGTCCTGAATAATAAGCGTGGGTTTCATGGCAAGAATAGATTCTATGCTTAATGCCCGATGATAACCGACGTTGGGAAGTTTTTTTATTTCCGGAGGATAAATGCTTGTAAGATCCACGGCCACAATATCATCCTGCGCTTTCAGTGCAAAAATGATTTCATTGTATTGTTTTGAAATACAAATGATTCTTTGCTTGTGGCCTGATTTTTTATCCTCATTGCCGAAACGACCGCATGAACATACAGTCGTTAAAATTAATGCAGCAAAGAACGCGCTTTTAAAAAAAGCTATTTTCATATTTGAAATTTTATCCTGAAATTAACCTCAATGATTAAAGTCGTTGCTTATGAATTACTTATTTAAAGGTTGAGGAAACATTTTGTCTAAAAGATAATCTTTGAATTTTCGTGGAACAATCTTGCT
>CAZUYY010000282.1:2776-4191 GCA_964624935.1 uncultured Prolixibacteraceae bacterium | reverse complement strand
TGCGCTGGTTGTTGAGATATATGAACAGAATCCTGAAGACAGGGAGGTAAAGGAAATTCTGTCCGTGCTGGATGAGATCCCGGTTATTGTTCCTCTGCAATTGACATTCTGGAACTGGATTGCGAGCTATTATCTTTGTCATCCCGGGGAGGTCATGAATGCAGCATTTCCATCAGCATTTAAACTGGCCAGTGAATCAAAAGTTATCCTGAATCCTGATTATCATCCAACCGGAGAAGAACTGAATGAGAAGGAAAATCTCCTTCTGGAGGCATTGTATAACCGTCCGGCCATAGAGATTGCGGAAGTATCGAAGATCATAGGCCAGATGAAGGTGATTCCAGTCATCAATACGATGCTTGAAAAGGGGATCATCCTGATGGAAGAAGAACTTCCGGAACGATACAGGCCAAGGAAAGAAACCTATATCCGGCTTTCAGAAGAATATGGGGATGAGGAGAAACTGAGAGATCTTTTTGACCGGTTGGAGAATAAAGCGAGGAAACAGCTTGAGTTACTGATGGCATTTCTGGTGCTTTCCCGGCAAGATCCTGCTAAAAATGGAGAAGTAACCCGTACGGGATTGCTGAAAAATGTCAAAGCCGCACCTTCTGCCCTGAAAGGCCTCGTGGAAAAAGGCGTACTTACAGCATATGAGAAGGTTGTAAGCCGGATAGAGTCATTTGAAAAAACGGCTGAAGTGAGTTCCATTGAACTGATGGATTTTCAGCAGAGGGCGTACGATGCAATCCACAAGGCATTTTCAGAGAAAGATGTGGTATTGCTGCATGGTGTTACCTCGAGCGGGAAAACGGAACTGTACATAAAATACATAGAGGAAACCCTTGAACAGGGGAAACAGGTACTCTACCTTTTGCCGGAAATTGCATTGACTACGCAGACCATCAGCCGGTTAAAGAAATATTTCGGAGAGAGGACAGGGGTTTATCATTCGCGGTTCAATGAAAATGAACGTGCGGAGATCTGGAATAAAGTGCTGATGCATGGAAGGCCTGACAACACCGGGGCATCATCTTATGATATCATCCTTGGGGCGCGGTCGGCAGTCTTTCTTCCATTTACAAATTTAGGATTGCTGATCGTGGATGAAGAACACGATCCTTCCTTTAAACAATACGATCCCTCACCGCGGTATAATGGGCGGGATGCGGCTTTGTATCTGGCACATTTGCACCATGCAAAAGCCATTTTAGGTTCGGCGACGCCTTCCATCGAAAGTTATTACAATTGCCGGGAAGGGAAGTATGCACTTGTCGAGATGACTGAACGTTACGGGAACATGGAGATGCCGGAGATCGACGTGGTGAGCATGAGGGAGGAGCTCCGCTGGAAAAAGATGAAGTCGCATTTTACTTCTGTTTTGGTTAAACAACTTGAAGATGCACTTGAAAAGG
>CAZUYY010000282.1:1356-2766 GCA_964624935.1 uncultured Prolixibacteraceae bacterium | reverse complement strand
GGGGGAACAGGCGATCATATTCCAGAACAGGAGAGGTTTTGCCCTTCGTCTGGAGTGCGAGACCTGCGGCTGGATGCCGGTTTGCCGTAATTGTGATGTGACCCTTGTTTATCATAAACAAAACCACCAGTTACGGTGTCATTATTGCGGGTACACCACTTTTGTTCCGGAGACCTGTCCTGATTGTAAAGGGACATCCTTAAAAATGAAAGGCTTCGGCACCGAGAAAGTGGAAGAAGAATTAGCTATTCTTTTCCCAAAAGCAAGGATCACACGAATGGATCTTGATACGACCCGTACCCGGCATTCTCATCAAAAGATCATCAATGATCTTGAAGAACGGAAGATCGACATCCTGGTCGGAACGCAGATGGTGACCAAGGGGCTTGATTTCGAAAATGTGAGTACGGTCAGTATCCTGAATGCCGACAATATGCTTGGGTTTCCGGACTTCCGTGCGGCAGAGCGAGGCTACCAGTTGATGGCACAGGTCAGCGGACGCTCAGGGAGAAAAAATAAACGGGGACGGGTGATCATCCAGACTTTCAATCCCAGGCATCCGGTGATCCTTGATGTGGTGAATCATGATTACAAGGCGATGTATGAGCAGCAGATGACCGACCGGAGGAAATTTAAGTATCCGCCATTTTATCGTCTGATCATGGTGAAGGTCAAACACAGAGACCAAAATGTGCTGAATAAAGCTTCTGATGAACTGGCCAGACGACTGAGGGTATTGTTCGGGAACCGGGTTCTTGGTCCGGAATATCCTATGGTTTCACGCATTATGAATTATTACCTGAAGCAGATCATGATAAAGATCGAACGTCCGGCTTCGCAGACCGAGATGAAGAAGAAGCTGATGCAGGAGATCGTGGAATTCAGCAAGCGGAAGGAGTTCAGTCCACTCAGGCTGGTTATGGATGTCGATCCACAGTAGTATCGATCACAAGAAATACATCTTCCCTGTCTTTTTTCATGAGGTAATTCTCTCTTGCGAATTGTTCAATTTCAGAAGAATCGGAGAGTAGTTGTTGAGAGAGGATGGAGTCATGTTTTATTTCTTCCTGGAAGAAATGCTTTTCCTGCTTGAGGTTATTCAGTTTTTCCTTGTTTTTCATCCGGTTCAGCATGCTGCTGCTGTCGAAAAAAATCATCCAAACACCAAATAACACCAATGTGATTGTGTATTTGTTAAAAAATATTTTCAATACTTTTTTAAACATTTTGTTAATTTTCAATTATCAAGTATGACCCCACTCCCAAGAGCAAGTGCGAAGTGTGAAGTGCGAAGTGCAACATCGCATCCCCAAGAGGGAGGGGGAATGACCCCACCCCCAAGAGCAAGTGCGAAATGTGAAGTGCGAAGTGCAACATCGCATCCCCAAGAGGGAGGGGGAATGACCCCAC
>CAZUYY010000282.1:0-1256 GCA_964624935.1 uncultured Prolixibacteraceae bacterium | reverse complement strand
CCCCAGCCCCTCCCCCAAGAGGGAGGGGTGTTGAGATAGTATCTTTGAAATTGAACTTTTTACATCTTTTTATCTTGGCTTTACACTTTTAAAATGGGTTTTCGGAGGGGTCTCAATTATCAATTATCAATTTCTTTTTTAAGTAATCGTAGATTTCGATCTGGGAGCGGATGTCGGGGCCGTCGGTTTGTTTGTATTTGTTTGCTTCGCCGGGGCCTATGATCCTTGCTTTGATGTTGTCATTGAGCTGGATGTTGAGCATGTCGAGGATTTCGTTTTTGATTTCTTTGTTGTAGATGGGGCATGCTACTTCTATGCGGTTATCGAAGTTTCGGACCATCCAGTCGGCAGAGGTGATGAAGTACTGAGGATCGCCTCCGTTGGCAAAGACCAGTACCCGTGAATGTTCGAGAAAACGGTCGACAATGCTGATGGCTTCGATGTTTTCGCTCAGACCCGGCTGGCCGGGAACGAGGACGCAGATGCCGCGGATGATCAGCTTGATCTTTACTCCTGCCTGACTTGCCTTGTAGAGCTTTTTGACGATGGCTTCATCTACCAGGTTGTTAAGCTTGATAATGACCCATGCCTGTTTCCCCATGGCGGCGTTATGCATCTCATGATTCAGGAGGTAGAGAAAATGGTTCCGCATGTAAAAAGGAGCCACGATCAGGGTTTTGTATTTCAACGGGCGGTAGTTGGCTTCCATCTGATGGAAGGCATTGGCCACATCGGCTGTGATTTGTTCATTTGAGGTCAGCAGGCTGTCGTCGGCATAAACATCTGCAGTATCTTCATTGAAGTTGCCGGTTCCTATGTTGGCATAGAGTACATTCTTATTATTTTCTTTTCTGCGGATGAGGATCAGCTTGCTATGAACTTTAAATCCGGGAATTCCCTGGATGACCTTAACGCCTTCTTCCTGCAGTTGTTCCGTATAATAGATGTTTGCTTCCTCGTCGAAACGTGCCTGCAGTTCCATGAACACGGTTACATATTTGCCGTTCCTTGCCGCATTGATCAATGCATTGATGACGCTTGAGTTTTTTGCGGCGCGGTAGATCGTCATCTTGATGGATCGTACCTTAGGGTCGATGGAAGCTTCGCGTAACAGGTCAATAATATAGCGGAACGACTGATACGGGTAATGAAGCATGACATCTTTCTTCCGGATTGTGGCCAGGATACTGGTGTTGGCAGGAAGGTCCCTGTGGCGGAGCGGAACCAGGGGCATATTTTCCAGGATCTTCGATCCG
>CAZUYY010000281.1:0-4194 GCA_964624935.1 uncultured Prolixibacteraceae bacterium | reverse complement strand
AGACTTTCCCGGGATAAAATTTAAACGATCGGTAATGGTGGGCGATTCCATCTCAGACATGATCTTCGGTAAAAGGCTTAAAATGATAAATGTTTTTATTTCCGGAGATATTGATCAGATCAGAAAAAATCATCGTTGCATTGATTTTGTTTATCCTGACCTGATCTCCTTTGCAAAGGCGATCTCGGCGATGAAACATAAGTAGAAACTGATGAACCTGACCCAGTGAATCCTGTTACTATCCTTATCCTTTTTCTTGCATACACTGTATTGCTGTTCATCGTAACGTGGATCACGGCAAGAAGAGCCACTAACCGTGCATTTTTCATTGGCAACAAAGCATCGCCCTGGTTTGTTGTGGCTTATGGAATGATCGGCGCCTCCATGTCGGGCGTGACATTTATGTCCGTTCCCGGCTGGGTAGGATCTACACAATTTTCATACATGGTGCTGGTTTTTGGCTATGTGTTTGGATATACCGTGATCGCGACCATACTGATGCCACTGTATTACAGACTTAATCTCACTTCCATCTATTCATACCTCGGTACCCGTTTTGGATTCTGTTCGTATAAGTCAGGTGCTTTTTATTTTATCATCTCAAGGGTCATCGGTGCATCTTTCAGGATGTTCCTCATCGTAAATGTCTTACAGGTGTTTGTATTTGATGCCTGGAAGATACCCTTTGGCGTGACAGTACTGATCTTTATCATTCTCATCCTCCTGTACACATTTAAAGGAGGAATCAAGACCATTATCTGGACTGATACTATCCAGACGACCTTTATGTTGCTTGCGCTGGTCTTTTCTATTGCGTTCATCATACACAACCTGGGAAGTTCATTACCGGCCATGTCGTCAACTGTGATTCATAGTGCCTATTCAAAAATGTTTGTAGGTAATTGGCACGATAAAAGATTCTTTGTCAAGCAATTGCTCAGCGGGGCGTTTATTGCCATTGTGATGACAGGCCTTGACCAGGAAATGATGCAGAAGAACCTGAGCTGCCGGAACCTGAAGGAAGCTCAGAAAAACATGTTCACTTTTACGGGAATCATGGTATTTGTGAACTTCATAATTCTATTCCTCGGGGCAGTGCTTTATATTTATGCTGATCGTTCGGGAATTAAAGTTCCTCAGCGAACAGATGACCTTTTCCCTATGATTGCCATTCAATATCTCGGTCCAGTGGCAGGTATGGTATTTCTTATAGGATTAATATCTGCAGCCTATCCGAGCGCTGATGGGGCATTGACATCCCTTACTACCTGTTTCAGCATCGACTTTCTTGGACTTGAGAAACGTACTGATCTGAATGAAAAACAAATAAAACGGGTACGACACCTGGTACATATCAGCTTTGCTTTTATCCTGCTGATGGTCATCGTGATCTTCCGTGCCATCAATGACAGGGCTGTTATTGATAAGTTGTTCACGATCGCCGGATATACATATGGACCTTTGCTTGGGTTGTATGCCTTCGGTTTATTCATGCCTTACAAGGTGAAGGATCGCTGGGTACCGGTTGTGGTCATTGCTTCGCCGGTAGTTTGTTATTTCTTAAGCAGTTATTCGGATATCCTTTTTAGTGGTTATAAATTTGGTTTTGAATTACTGCTTGTTAATGGAATTATTACTTTTGCAGGGCTACTCATGTTGAGAATGAAGAGTGAAAAATGAAGAATGAAGAGTGAAAAATGAAGAATGAAGAATGAAAAATTAAGAATAGACAGGAAGAAGTGAACTTTAAAAACAATTATAAAATATAAACCCTTATGCGCAAAATTTTTCTCTTTTTAGTTTTAATTCTTTCGGGATTTTTCCTGAATCAGGGATATTCACAGATCAATGTTTTCCATATTGATAATAATACATCAATTACAGGGAAGGAAGGTGTATTTTATTCTCTTCCGAGAACGGTGATCCGGATCGATGTGGAGATCGACAGGATCGAGAATTATAAGGGGCCCTATGCAGAATATGCATTGAAATACCTGGGATTAAAGAACGTAGTGATGGAAAATTCCGTAGAATACAAGATCAACGGAATGAAGGTGACCACTTCACAGCAGCCCGATCCTGATCAGTATTATTTCCTTGAATTACCAGACAAATTGTCGAAAAGCGAGAAAACAGGGCTGCTCTCATTCACTGAATCCGGACTGATCCTTGGTACTTCCCCTGAAAAGATTGATACGCTTGCACAGGGAGAAAAGATCATAAAAAAGGAGGAGCCAAGTCTTGCCACTGAGAAAGAGATCTTTCCTGAGATCTTTAAGTATTCGGCAGATGTGAACTTCTTTGAAAAAGTAGATACTTTCATCCGTAAGGTGAACATTGATACGATGACCCTGGAACGCCAGTATCTGAAGAGAACGGTCGTGGAAAAATCGCCGGAACAGAAGGCTAAAGAAGCATCCGATTATATTGTAAAGATAAAAGATAACCGGTTCAACCTTATCAGCGGGTTCCAGGAAGTGAATTATAACAGGGAAACCCTTGAATACATGGATTTGCAATTAAAGCAGATGGAGACAGAATACATGAAACTTTTCACCGGTATCAGTCTTCATAAAACAATGACTTTTTCTTTTTATTACACTCCCAACCCGAACCAGGTGAATATAGAGGTGCCGATTTTCAAGTTTATGAAATCAAAAGGGATGATGGAACTTGATGAACCGGGAGGGAGGATTGTCACTATAAAGGTACAGCGGTCGGGAACCACCAGTAATGTTGCAAATTATATTAAAAGGACAACCTGGAAGAACAAAGACCATGGTTTTTATTACAGAGTACCGGAACTGGCCAGGGTGACGGTAAAGATGGGTGAGAATATGACTGAAGAAACCCAGTGCCTTGTAAGTCAGCTTGGTATTGTTTCCTTCCTGCCATCAAACAAGTGGAAGGTGAATTTCTACAAGGAAACGGGAGGAGTCAAGGGCGTAACAGTTGAATAATCAATGCTGAGATTATTTACGATTTACGATTTTGGATTTTCGATTGTATTGTAGATTGTGGGTTTTAGATTGTCGATTTTATTGCAAGTGGTCAATGCCACTCTGTTTACTTTAACTTGGAAATTACAAATAACTAATACCCTTAGTAATTTGCTGCGAGTAGTTTCATTAAATCGTACATCGTAAATCCAAAATATAATCGTCAATCATAAATCGTCAATCGTACATATTTACAACGCTTTCCTTATCCTGACCAGTTTATTCAGAAGGTCTTCGAGCAAGTCAAGCCTCAGCATGTTTGCTCCATCGGATTTGGCTGCTGATGGGCGTGGATGTGTTTCAAGGAAGATCCCGTCAGCCCCGCAGGCTATGGCTGCTTTGGCAATGGTTTCGATAAGTTCAGGATGTCCGCCGGCTATTCCGGACGATTGGTTGGGCTGCTGCAGGGAATGGGTCACATCCATGACCACAGGCACATTCAAACGCTGCATTTCAGGGATGTTCCGGAAATCCACCACGAGATCCTGGTATCCGAAGGTTGTTCCTCTTTCCGTCAGGATCACTTTTTTATTTCCTGCATAGTTGATCTTATCAATGGCAAATTTCATTGACGATGCAGATGCAAATTGTCCCTTTTTTATATTGATCACCTTTTCCGTTTTCCCGGCAGCTATGAGTAATTCGGTTTGACGGCAAAGGAAGGCCGGGATCTGGAGCACATCCACATACAGAGCAGCACGAATGGCTTCTTCTTCCGTATGAATATCTGTAAGTGTCGGGATGTTAAGACTTTCGCCCACTTTTCGTATCACCTCAAGTGCTTTTTTATCACCGATACCAGAAAAGGAATCGACCTTTGACCGGTTGGCCTTTTTATAGGATGCTTTAAAGATGAACGGAATCTCAAGAGATTCAGTTATCCTGAAGATCTTCTCAGCGATCTCCATTGGCATCTTCTCGTCTTCTACAACACACGGACCGGCAATCAGGAAGAAATTACCTTTTGCCGTGTTATTCAACTTTGGTACTGCTGGGTACATAATAATTACGAATTACGAATTACGATTTTTGGTATTAAGCATTGGGTATTGGGTATTGGGTATTAGTTATTGGTTATTGGGTAATAGGCCAATATTTTTCATTTTTCATTTTACATTTTTCATTTTTTTAATATCCGTATTTGTTTTTCCATAATGCTTTGAGTCTTGCTCTGAGTTCTTTTTCGCGGGGGTTG
>CAZUYY010000280.1:0-4196 GCA_964624935.1 uncultured Prolixibacteraceae bacterium | reverse complement strand
GAAGATCCGGATAAAATGGATTATTATCTTGACCGCTATTATCGTCCGGATCAACTTTCTCTCTTTGTTGCTGAAATTAAAAACGGGGACCTGAAATTTGAATCGGTAAAAGAAGTAAAATTCCATTTTTTACAGGTTCCCGGATGGTACTTCGAGGTTTCCTATTTTAACCGCAACAGCAACAGCTCAGGCTGGCTTATTTCGAATATGGTGAAGATTACCGATAAAGACAAGAAAGATCTCATTCGAAATTATATCCATGAAGAATAACATATTAAAACTAACAGCTATCCTGTTATTTCTTTTCAATGCCGGGAATATCTATCCGCAGCAAAATAAAGTAAGTTCCACTCAACAAAAAAAAACAGTCTCATCTCAGCAGGCAAAAAAGTCACCTTCCACCAAACAACATCAGGGACAGGAAACCAAGCCTGTCATTACAGAATTTACTCCGGAACACATTGAAAGTTTTCGCACACAATGTGCTGCCCTGGTAAAGCTTTTTGAAGGGACCCTGAACTTTTTAGCCGATAAGAAAAATCCCGTAAAAGAAAAAGAGATCATAATAAAAGACAGCTATTCAAAATTCTTTACAGATGAAAAAGTCCAGGTGGAAGATGATCTTGATGAAAAAAGACTTGTTCCCCTTTATAAGGATATTCAGGCTTACCTGAGTGATGTGGATTTTTTCTTCAAAGGGGCCGGCTTTCTTTATACGGTGCAGGTTGTAAGTGTCATGAAAAATGATATCGGCCAGACCTATTTCAAAGTCACAGCCAACCGTAACCTGAAAGGGATCACCGTCAACAACGACTCTGTTAACTCGAATAAAGTCCGGTATTTTGAGATAAATTATGATGACAGTAAGCAGGAATTGAAGATCGCGAGCATCTATACTACCAAGATGAATGAACGGGCTGATATGCGGAATTGGTGGAATGGCTTGCCTGCGACCTGGAAACTGATATTCGGCAAGAACCTGCAATTGGATGCAAATATTACTTTGGATCAGGTTTCATCCTTTAATGATACCCTTGCACTGGTGAATGGCAGCCTTGTGCCGATAGATGCCGGACGGTTTTATTCTCTTGTTCTGCAGGTTTTAATGATGAAGCAGATTGATATTTCAGGAATTGCAGGTCTGACAGATTTAGAGCCGCTTGCAAAACTTTCTGCCCTGAAGACAGTTTCGGTTGCCAATACTGCTGTCACCGATCTGATGCCGCTACGTAATCTGAATCAACTGGAAGAACTTGATATTTCAGGTACAAAAGTGATCTCCCTTGAACCCCTCCGTTATTCAAATCATATACGCAGTCTGAAAATGAAAAAGACCGCAATAACTACACTTGATGTGCTATCCGGACTTCCTGCACTTGAGATACTCGATTTCAGCAATACCATTATTGACAGCCTTCAGCCACTGGCAGGACTTACAGCGCTGAAAGACCTGAGATTCTCAGATACCCGTGTTTCAGATCTGGAACCGTTATCGGGCCTCACAAATCTTGAAGTGATGTACTTTACTCACACTCCTGTTGCCAATCTTAATCCCCTGAAAAACCTGAAGCTTTTATCGCTTGTTTTCTTCGACAATACCGGGGTAAAATCACTCGATGTGTTTGAGAACATTCCCAATATTAAAAAGATCTATTGCGATAATACAAAAATTGATCCTGACCAGGCCTTGAAATTCATGCTGAAACACCCGGATGTAGATCTTGTTTTTGAATCGGATGCGCTGGCAAAATGGTGGGGAAACATGCAGGGTGACTGGAAGAAAGTATTCAATTTATACAGGAAACTTGACAATTCACCAAGCACAGAACAACTCCACCACCTGATCACCCTTGATAGTCTGGACATCAGCGGAAGGATGGCTATCACCTCTCTGGATCCGGTCTCTAAATTAACCCGGCTCCGGATTTTAGATTGTGCCAGTACATCAGTTTCCAGTCTTGAACCCCTGAAGGGTTTGATGGAAATTACGAGGATCAATGCCGCCAACACCAAAATTTCCAGTGTACAACCCTTGTCAGGATTGACCAAACTTTCAATTCTCACCATTGATCATACTTCAGTGAGTGATATTTCTCCGCTGAAGTCATTAAATAAGCTGACATTCATTTATGCAGATAATACCGGACTGACCCTTATGAAAGCAAATGAATTCATGGATGAGAATCCGCATTGCCTGGTGATCTCACAAACCTATGAAAATACCCAATGGTGGAATGAACTTTCTCAGGCATGGAAAGACGATATTTTACACTATTTCGGTTTTACCGGCACTCCCGATAAGGTTCAGCTTCAAATAATCGCAGGGACGGAAAAGCTGGTGATCAATGAGGATCCCGGGATCATCAGTTTGCAGCCTGTGGTAAGTCTTTCCAGACTGAAGGAACTTCAAATCTCAGGTACCCGGATTTCGGAACTGGAACCACTGACCAGGATGACACAACTGAAAATACTAAGGTTCCCGAAAAATCCGGTAACGCAGCTTAATCCTCTTACTCCACTGGCAAATCTCCGGGAACTTGATTTTTCAAATACACAGGTGGAAGATTTGATGCCCATTCAAAATCTTAGCTTCATCGAAACGCTCAAATTCGCCGGCACTCCTGTGAAAAACCTGAAGTACCTGCAGAATCTAAGAAATCTGAAAGTATTGGAGTTCTACAACACCAAAATAAGTAACATCGATGTGTTAGAGACCCTGACGGGGTTAACGTCATTAAAGATATTCAATACCAGGATCTCGGAAAAGAAGGTTGCCAGGTTCAGGCAGACACACCCTCACTGTGAGGTGGTTTTTTATTGATCGAAGAATGAATAATGAAAATAGTATTATCCGTTGCATTGAGGTGTGCCTCTCTCCAAAACTATTCCCGGAGATCCTGACGAAAGAAAATTACATTGTAGTCCTTGTTGATATTCTCAGGGCCACAACTACCATATGTACGGCTTTTGAAAACGGGGTACGGGCGATTATACCGGTAGCTACTATTGATGAAGCAAAACAATTGAAAGACCAGGGTTTTCTTGTTGCCTCTGAGCAGGATGGAAAGAAACTGGATTTTGCTGATTTTGGGAATTCCGCTTTCAGTTTCACGCGTGACAAGGTTGAGGGAAAAATCCTGGTATATTGTACGACAAACGGTACACGGGCACTGGAAATGGCAAAACATTCAGAACAAATAGTAATTGGTGCTTTCATTAATATCAGTGCATTGACCCAATGGCTTGTTGAGAAGGAAAAAAATGTGGTTATACTTTGTTCGGGATGGAAGAATAAATTCTGTCTGGAAGATACCCTCTTTGCCGGCGCCCTTGCAGATCATTTGCTGGAAAGCGGAAAATTCAGCACAAATTGTGATTCAACGCATGCTTCCATTGATCTGTGGAACCTGGCAAAAGGAAATATTTTAGCATTTATCGAACAAGCTTCTCACCGTCACCGTCTGAAAAGACTTGGGCTGGATGATGTAATTCCTTATTCATTCTCACCTGATCAGACAAAAGTCGTCCCGGTGTTTGACGGAAAAAAAATCAGAGAAGAATGAAAAATGAAAAATGAAGAATGAAAGATTAATTTCAATCAATATGAAAAAGATTTTACTTAGTATTTTATTTATTACTGTTTTATCTTTAATGTCTTTTATGCCCGAGAAAAATAAAAATAATGTAGTGAATGCCAAGCCGTTCAATTGGATAACAGAACAATTTGCGGATGCAAAAATATTACGCTATCAGGTACCTGGATTTAATGAATTATCACTGAAGCAAAAAGAACTGAGCTATTATCTCACCCAGGCTGCACTCTCCGGAAGAGATATAACCTATGATCAGAATTGCAAATATAATCTCCTCGTGAGGAAAACCTTAGAAACCATTTATACAGATTATAAGGGTGACAGAAGCAGCAACGATTTTAAAAGTTTCACTGTTTATCTTAAACGAATTTGGTTCTCCAACGGCATCCATCATCATTATTCTACAGACAAATTCTTACCTGAATTTTCAAAAGATTATCTTGCTTCACTTATTCGAAGTGTGGATCCAGGTAGACTGCCTCTCAAGCCCAAACAGACGATAGATAATTTCGTCAGCGAGATCACACCCATCCTGTTTGATCCGGAAATAGCGCCAAAAAGAGTCAACCAGGATCCAAAGGTTGATATGATTGCAGCTTCATC
>CAZUYY010000279.1:0-4209 GCA_964624935.1 uncultured Prolixibacteraceae bacterium | reverse complement strand
CGCGTTATGAGGCGCAGATCTATGCTATACTGCGGATTGTTGTAGGATTTCTTTTTCTGTGGCATGGTTCACAAAAACTTTTCGGTTTCCCTCCCTCAGGGCATGGGATGCCATCTTATGTCGTTTTTATTGCAGGTCCGATAGAATTTTTCGGTGGCCTTCTGGTAATGATCGGCCTTTGGACACCCTGGGTAGCATTCATTTGTAGTGGTGAGATGGCGTTTGCATATTGGGCAGCTCACGGCATTCACGCATTATTGCCTGTTATGAACTTTGGTGAATTGGCAGTGATTTACTGTTTCTTGTTTTTATTCATTTCATCCAAGGGATCCGGCGTATTTAGTGTTGACCATTTTCTTCAGCAAAGAAAACTAAAATGAAGTTTACAGCATCAAGGACAGTTTATGGCTAAATCTTATTTTGATGTGCTAAGACGAAAATGAATTACCCTGCGCTTTAGCGCGGGGGTACAAAGATGCATATCAAATTGGACTTTAGTCCAAAAGTTTTTTTGTTTTGGACTAAAGTCCAATATATTTGTGGGTTTCCTTACCCCCAGCCTGAAGGCTGGGGTAATTCATAAATTGTTTTTACTTGGAAATTATCGTAAATCGTCAATCAAAAAATTCAATCGGGAATCGAAAATCGTCTACTCGTAAATTATCTTTTAACTCCAACACATCAAAATAAGATTTAGCCCAGTTTATTGGTGTTAATTTAACCGCAAAGGCACTAAGAGGCTAAAAAGCGCTAAGAAGTATGATAATTGATAATTGACAATTAATAATTGATAATTGGTATTGGGGTTTTTTTTAACAATCGAATATCGATCAACGAATTATGAAGGATGAACAATACTGGGAACGGGAGGATCATATTCGATATCGAGGTATTGAGGATCACCCTTGCTTCCTATTTTCAGGAGGATCGACTGGTAGGGCAGGAATTTAACCGGGAGTTTCAATTCCCGGCTGTTTACATTAAATGTCAGGTCTCTATGGACCGTATCTGAAGACAATGACTGGCCGTACTTCAGGGGAAGATGGAGGTCCATTGAGCGGGGGTCGGCAATGAAAAAATAGTACTCATCCCCGTCCTTCCTGCACCAGAAATCAGGAAGGCTGTCGCCTTTCACAAGAGGCTTTATGCCCGTTGTACCCGGGAATTCACGGATTATGTTCTTCATGTCTGTCAGTTTCGCAAGAAGATTGCCGAATTCCGGTGATTTATTCTTTCCCGGCTGTTTTGGAATCTGCCTTAGGCAGACTGTTAGTCCCTGCCCTGCAAATCTTACGATCGTTTTAAGGGCATCGAGGTCGATATATGAGGCATCAATGTAAAGGACTGAAAAAGTTTCATCCCCGCAAACCAGCTTATTATCCTTGACAGAGGCATTCCTCAGGAAATCTCCGCTGATCCAGATGGGGTTGTATCCCCTGAGTTCAGCAGGAGGCACAGTTCTTCTCATCTCATACTCCCCCCATGCCCAGGGCTGCTGGATATCGGGTTCTTTCATCAATCCGGTTTCCCAGGTGTCCTCCACGGGGAGGTAAATTGCGACATCCGAAAAGGTGACTCCCTTTTTCATGTAGCCGCATACCTTCGTCATATAGCTGTTGAATGCAGGAATATCCTTTGCCAGGTTTCCTTTTCTCCCGACATGCACCGAGGCATAGAACATAATTGTGTCGATTCCCACCGGGTTGAAGGGCATGCCATGCCAGATGATCTGATTCACTCCGTTGGCGAAGAGTGCATCGGCCACAAGCTTAAGATCTGCAACCTGCTCCTTCCCCCTGAGTTTGAAATCCATTTTCTTCTTCTCAGGATCATACCCGGGGAACCCATATGTGCATGTGAAGGTTTCGGAGGAAACCTCCTTCTTAGACGTGAGGCAGGCTGCCGAAGCCACTATCCTTGCATAGGGTGGTTCGTAAAGCATTGCTTCAGTTTCGGGTACATCCACCGAGGCATAAGCCGAAATAAGATCGACCGGGGCTCCTGCGCACTGTACGCGAGAAAATGTGCTCAGACTGCGGCATTTTGTGGCGAATGACTTATAGAACCTGTTCACTACGTAATCCGAGACCAGTTTCATATAATCGTACCGTTCGTCGAAGTTTGCCCGGGAATAAATACTATCCATATATGGGTTGATGTCATACCCGTATGATTTTTTGAAGGCTTCACCGAAACCCGTTGTCCAGATCCTTGAGGTCTCAACTTCCCACGAATCGCAGAAAAGGCCTGAAACAGATCCTTTCATCGCCGGGGCAAGGGCATCTGCCATGCGTTGTGCATACCTGTCGAAGGCTCCCTGGTCCATATGATTGATTATATAACCTTTTTTGGGGTATTCCCATGAAACCACGGCATATGTCCATTTCAGGCTGTCGTTCTTTTCACGCCAGGTCTGTGTGGCATCTTCCCTTTTTACCTTTGTATCTCCGAAAGGCCACCCTGTGCCGAAGGTAAAATCGCAGGTCAGGCCAAGACTTCCGGCATATTGTTTTGCATAAGCCACGATGGCAGACCACTCAGGGCTTTGCCATTCCTGCCGGGGGAGGTAGTTAGTGTCGAGGGGTTCGCTGTAGAAACGTTTCCGGTTCAGCGGATAGACCCAGGCTATCTCGACACCTCCGAAGCCGTTGTTCTTCACCCAGTCGAGGTTATATTTTACGTCTTCCTGCTTTATGATCCTCGCAAACCACCACCAGCGGGCAAGTGGTTTTGATGAAGCATAATGTAATTTGCCCTCGCCAGATTTTATGCAACTGGCTGCCAGCAGTCCGCACAGCAAGACCGCCAGGATCGTTTTAATGGTTCTCATGTGACAAATATAGGAAGAAAACTGATTTTCACATAGCAAGAGGCCTGTTGTGGAAATTCAAATTGGGTATTGGGTGTCAGGTGTTGGGTATTGGTTTTTTTAGAATAATCAAATAGTTATCAACGATGATCAAATGGCAAGATGGTAAAATGGCAAAATGGCAAAAGAATTTAATTGTACTTCATTTTAAAAATCTTTTGTAATTTTCGCCATCTTAACCAGTACCAATATTTTTTATTTGTTCGTTGCCATTTTATTTCTTGTTTTCTTTGTAAGAAAATAAAGTCCTGTTCCGGATTTCTCAAATTTGAAATAGTAAATCAGTGGTATGAATTCATTCTATGGTATTGCTTTAATTGCAATAGGTTCGTTTGCTTCTGCTGTTTATTACTGGCCATTAAAAAAACTTACAAACTGGAGTTGGGAAACCGGGTGGCTTGTTCAGGGTGTTTTTGCATGGATAATAGGACCATGGCTTATTGCAATGGTTACAGTTCCTCATCTATTCGAAATAATCGGCAGTTCTCCCCGGCACAGTATTTATATGCCTGTTCTTTTCGGACTTGGGTGGGGTATTGGCGGACTGACATGGGGTTTATCAATTCGTTATCTGGGAATAGGATTGGGGAATTCATTACCTCTTGGGATTACGTTAGCTCTTTCAACATTGATTCCTCCTTTTATGGATGGAACAGCATCCGATGTTTTTATTCACAGGCAAGGGATCATCACGATTGCAGGAGTAGTTATTGCACTCATCGGAATTGCCATATGCGGTTGGGCAGCAACCTTAAAAGATCATGAGATAAGCGTATCAAAAAATTCAGAAGCTGAAGGGTTCGACAGCAGGAAAGGGTTTGCAGTTGCACTGGTTGCCGGAATTATGAGTGCATGTTTTGCGTTTGGAGAAAAATCAGGTCAATCGATGGTAGAGATAGCAAAACAAATGAATCCGGGATCGATCTGGGTGTATAATCCTGTATACGCAATAATTCTCATTGGAGGATTTATTGCCAATGCAGTATATTGTGTATCCATGATTGTAAGAAGAAAGAGCTTCATTGACTTCAGGAAACCCAGCACGGGCAAATATTACTGGCTGGCAGGCTTAGCCGGGGTGCTCTGGTTCTCGCAGTTTGTATTTAAGGGAATGGGAACCAGCAAAATGAATGCTGATATGCGTTACATCACCTGGTGCCTCCTATTCTCTCTGGTTATTATTTTCAGCAATCTTATAGGGATAATAATTGGCGAATGGAAAGGAGTTTTAAAGAAGACTATACTGGTCCTTAGTGCTGGTCTTTTAGTCATGCTTTTATCAGTATTGGTAATCGGATTTGCGCCGGCGCTTTGGTTGCTCAAACATCGGAACATCCAGC
>CAZUYY010000278.1:0-4226 GCA_964624935.1 uncultured Prolixibacteraceae bacterium | reverse complement strand
TTTGTTTATGATCAGGATACGGTCGCAGGTGGCTTCTACCTCTGCAAGGATATGGGAACAGAGGATCACGGTCTTTTCGCGTCCGATCTTTTTGATCAATTCCCGTATCTCGACAATCTGATTCGGATCAAGTCCCGATGTGGGTTCATCAAGGATCAGCACTTCCGGATCATGTATCAGGGCTTGTGCAAGGCCAACTCTTTGCTGATATCCTTTGGAAAGCTCATTGATCTTTTTGTACTTCTCATTTTTTAATCCGCAAATCTTTACCATCTCCAGAATCCTTTCGCGGATCTTATCTGACGGAACTCCCTGTATCTCTGCAACAAATTTCAGGTAGTCAATTATAGGCATATCCTTATAAAGCGGGTTAGACTCAGGAAGATAACCGATGTTCTTTTTGACTGCCTCCGGGTTTTCAAGAACCGATATTCCCCCGACCTTTACGTCGCCCTGATTTGGCGGCATGAAACAGGTTATGATCTTCATTGTTGTGGTTTTACCGGCGCCGTTAGGCCCCAGGAAACCGACTATTTCCCCCGGATTTACTTTAAAGGAGATATTATCTACCGCTTTTTGAAAGCCATAGGTTTTGGTGATCTTCTCAACAATCACATCCATAAGAATCCAGTTTAGAATTGAGGTGCAAATTTATATGGAAGTTTTTTTTCTAAAAAAATGTTTAACGAAATTTTAACTAAAAAAGGATAATTTACGATTTACGATTTTGGATTTACGATTGCATTTACGATTTACGATTGTGGATTTACGATTATTTGTGGGTAATTCATTCTCGTCTTAGCACATCAAAATAAGATTTAGCCTACATTTGCCTTATTAAACCCAGATGAAATGAAGAGAGTCCTGCTGTTTTCGCTAATTCTATTTTTGGTCACTATCCTTTTTTGTGATCCTGTTTCACTTATAGCCTCAAATAAAGCTGGAAACCTTCTTAAGCCCCGGAATGAGACTCCCGGTTTCATTGAAAACAAAGGGCAGATCATTGATCAGAAGAATAATCCTAATCCGGCAGTTCTTTATTTGTTGAATACACCGGGGATGAATGTGCAGTTGAGGAAAGAGGGATTTAGTTATGACCTTTATCGAATATCGAATATTGATCAACGAAGTTTGAAGTATGAAGGAACAGATCAACAAAGGCATCCAGAATCCCTGTATGAAAAGCGGGCAGCCAATATCCAGTATCATCGGATTGACATTAGTCTTGAGGGTGCTAACCACTCCTGCCAGATAATTCCATCAGATCCGTTGACGGAGTACTTCAATTATTTCACCTCAAACTGTCCTCCTGAAGGGATTAAGAATGTGAGGCAATACAGCCAGATCACTTATAAAGATATTTATCCGGATATTGATCTTGTTTTTTTTACGACCGGGGAACATGGATACGAGTACAATTTTGTGATCCGTCCGGGAGGGAATATTGATGATATAAAGTTGTCGATTGCCGGGCCGGAGGATATTTCATTGATACAGGACACATTAAAATTCGGGACAAGGTTTGGGGAGGTTGAAGAATTGATCCCGGAAAGCTATTATCTGGTGAATGATTCGAGAGTTGATGTTCAGGCACGCTTTAAGAGGATTGATAATGAAGTTTATGGATTTGCAATTCACAAAGCAATTCCAGAAAACTCATTACTTGTTATAGATCCCACAGCAATACGACTTTGGGGAACCTATTATGGTGGCTCGAGTACAGAGGAATTGGGACAATGCGCAATAGATAAAGCAGGGAATGTTTTTCTTACAGGAACAACTCAATCAACCAATAATATTGCAAGCTCCGGATCATATCAGCAAAATTTGATCGGCAACCAGAATGCCTTCCTGGCAAAATTTAATGCAGCCGGACAACGGAAGTGGGGAACCTACTTTGGTGGGGGTAGTGAACAATTAAATTATGGGTCAATTGCTGTCGATAAAAGCGGAAATATTTATTTTGCAGGCACAACCACCTCAACTTCCGGAATTGCCTCTCCCGGAGCGCATCAGACAGTTTATGGTGGAGGTCAATCTGATTGTTTTCTTGAAAAGTTCGACCAGTCCGGTAACAGACTGTGGGGCACTTATTATGGTGGAGCAAACACTGATGCTTTTGGAAATGTTTGTACCGATAAAAATGGGAATGTATTTCTTACGGGAGAAACAGCTTCAGATACAGGTATTTCTACCCCGGTATCCTATCAACCGAATATATACAATAGCAACCCGGATGCATTTCTTGCAAAATTTGATAGCAACGGTGTCAGGCAATGGGGTACCTATTATGGTGGGGAAGGGACTGATATAAGTTATGCCTCTACGACAGATAGTTCAGGAAATGTGTTTTTTTGCGGTGAAACTTCATCGAACACCAATATTGCAAGTCCGGGAGCATATCAAACCGTATATGGAGGAGGCGTTACAGATGCTTTTCTGGCAAAATTTACTACCGGGGGCCAAAGAATATGGGCAACATATTACGGGGGATTAACTGAAGATGAGGGTTATGGATGTGATGCCGACAGTGCAGAAAACGTATGTTTGGTTGGAAGAACGAATTCAACAAACGGGATAGCAAGCCCCGGATGTTTTCAACCTGTCTTTGGAGGAGGATTTTACGATGCATTTATAGTAAAATTCGATAGTTTGGGTCAAAGGCTATGGGGTACTTATTATGGCGGCACTAATTGGGATGATGGGAACAATTGTACATTCGGATCGGGAAATGACATATTCATGGCAGGGTGGACTGCATCGACCAATAATATTTCGACTCCGGATTCTTATCAACCAACTTTAGCAGGCTTTGATAATGGATTTCTTGTAAAATTCAATGCTACCGGACAATGTCTGTGGGGTACCTATTATGGAGGGAGTGATGTAGACAATTTCGGGAATTGCAGTTATGTTAAGGATGATACTATTTACATGGCCGGATCTACAGGATCGACAAATAACATAGCAAGCCCGGGAGCATGGCAGACAGGTTATGGGGGAAACTCGGATGATATGCTGATCAAGTTTCTTGATTGTTGGTCCATCGATACCGCAGGACCAATCGTAGGTCTCATCAATGTCTGTAAACCTTCGACCGGGGTTAGTTATTCAATTCCACCGATTGCCCATGCCGTGAATTATATCTGGACCTTACCAACGGGCTTCAATCTTACGAGTGGTGCGGGAACTCCAGGTATTGCGGTGGATATAACCAATACTGCCATTTCAGGAACAATTGGTGTGCAAGTTTTAAATAAGTGTGATTCAGGAGCTTCAGCTTATTTATATGTGACGGTAGGCCAGGCCCCTGTTCCTGTTATATCCGGTACAAATAATACTTGTGAAGTTCCGGGAATGGTATATTCAACAGCAGCCGGAGAAACCAACTACCAGTGGAGTGTTTCAGCGGGAGGAGTGATCACTTCAGGGGGCACAACCACAGATAATACGGTAACGGTTACGTGGAATGCTGCCGGAACGCAGCATGTATATGTCAATTATACGGATGCAAACGGATGTTCTGCTGAATCACCCACGGATTATGTTGTCACAGTAACTTCAAGTCCTGCCGTAAGTATAACTATAACTACTGCAACAAATAATGTGTGTTCAGGAACACAGGTAACGTTTAATTCAACATCATCAAATGGAGGTGGTAATCCTGCATATCAATGGCAGGTAAATGGGATCAATGCAGGGACAAACAATCCAACTTATTCGTATATTCCTGTTAATGGCGATCTTGTTACCTGTGTGCTTACTTCAAATGCTGCCTGTGCAAGTGGAAACCCGGCTACATCAAATACCGTGACCATGACAGTTAATCCCAACCTGCCAGTGAGTATAACCATTTCTGCTTCTGCCAATCCAGTTTGCCAGGGATCGTCTGTAACATATACAGGGGTGCCGGTGAACGGCACCCCTACATCGACGTTTCAATGGAAGGTTAATGGCATCAACATTGGAACAAACAGTCCTACCTATTCTTATATTCCGAATAATGGGGATATTGTTACTTGTGTTTTTACCTCGAATGCAATTTGTGCTACAGGGAATCCTGCAACAAGTAATGCAATAACGATGACTGTCAATCCAAACCTGGTTGTCAGTATAACGATATCTGCTTCGGCCAATCCATTCTGTCAGGGTTCATCGGTTACATTTACCGGAACACCGGTAAACGGTTCCCCTACCCCGTCGTTTCAATGGCAGGTAAATGGTAT
>CAZUYY010000277.1:0-4266 GCA_964624935.1 uncultured Prolixibacteraceae bacterium | reverse complement strand
TGATCTATCTTGACATTCATTACATGGATAATTACAAGGTATTTACCTGGAACAAGGACCGTTTTCCCGATCCCAAGACGATGATCGGTAAGTTAAATGCCATGGGTTTTCACCTTGTGACCATCATTGATCCCGGGATCAAGATCGAAAAGGGATATCTGAACTATGATGATGGCTTAAAAAATGATTGTTTCGTTAAATACCCTGATGGGAAACTCTATGTAGGAAATGTTTGGCCGGGAAGATGTCACTTTCCCGATTTCACTAATCCGAAGACCCGGGAATGGTGGGGAAAATTATTTTCTGCTCTCACAGAGCCAGGTGTTGAAGGGTTCTGGAACGACATGAATGAACCCAGTGCATGGGGACAAAGCATTCCCCCTATCGTCAGTTTCGATTTTGACGGTCATCACAGCACCCTTGCAGAAGCACATAACGTTTACGGACTGAATATGGCGAGGGCAACCTATGAGGGTACAAGACAACTACTGAACGGGAAACGTCCTTTCGTGCTTACACGGGCTGCCTATGCCGGCATCCAGCGATATTCGTCCGTTTGGACCGGTGATAATTCTGCAACTGAAGATGATTTAATGATGGCAGTGAGAATGGTCAATAGTTTAGGCGTTTCCGGAGTTTCATTTACAGGACCTGATATGGGTGGATTTATTGGAACTCCAACAAATGAGCTGTTTGCACGGTGGATGTCGGTGGGCGTTTTTACTCCATTCTTAAGGAATCATGCAGCGATCAATTCGAGAAGAAAGGAACCCTGGTCCTTCGGAGAAGAAACTGAAGAGATCGCACGGCAATGGATAGATAAACGGTACAGGCTTCTCCCTTATATTTATTCAGCATTTTATGAATCCACCCAGACCGGCATGCCGGTAGCAAGAACTCTCGCTATAAACTATCCGGGAGAAGAAAAAATCTATGAAAATGAATTCCAGAATGAATACCTCTTTGGCGGCGAAATCCTGGTTGCCCCTGTGGCCAGCGACAAATCCTTATGTAATGTGTATTTCCCCTCAGGAGATTGGTTCCGGATGAGCAATGACCGCCACTATCCTGGCAAAGCAGAAGCAGTGGTTGATTGTCCACTCGACGACATGCCTGTATTCATAAAAGCAGGAGGTATTATTCCATTGCAAACCGTCATTCAGAATACGTCCGAAAAGCCGTCTCCTGTACTTGAGATCCATGTATATAATGGACCAATGTCCAATACGTTCACCTATTATGAAGATGATGGCATTACTTATAATTATGAAAACGGACAATATTGCCGCAGGCTGATCTCTTACGATCCTGTGAAAAAATCAATAACTATAGGAAAGACCGAAGGGACATATTCTTCAAAATTCACCTCCTTCCGTCTGGTATTGCATAATTTTGGTGATCTTATGGGAGTAAAGGTGAATGGCAGAGATCAGACGCTGAAACTGAAAACTTCGAAACAACGGTTCTTCGATACCGCCTCGACCAATGATGCCATTAAAATCACTTATTAAATGATAATTAATATGAACAAGAATTTTTTGCTGCCCATCTTCGTAGCAGCAGCTTTATTGTCCGGCTGTAACCAAAGAAATCATTTTATTTCAGATAAAAATTACAGGAGCATTGTCAAGCATCAGTTTGAGAAACAAAAGGAGCTTGCAAAAAACCGGAACGATCAATTATTCCGTGTATTTGACAAAGATATATCGATCCGAGAAAAAGAAGCCCTGGAGTTTCTTTATGCATACATGCCATTGAGTGACCTTGCGGATTATGACGGTGATTTTTATCTGAAGAATGTCAGGGCATCTTTTGCAGCAAAGGATACCTTTTCCTGGGGAAAGCTTGTTCCTGAGAACCTGTTCCGGCATTTTGTTTTACCAATCCGGGTAAATAATGAAAACCTCGACTCCTCCCGCCAAGTCTTTTTTTCGGAACTTAAAGACCGTATAAAACATCTTTCAATGAAGGATGCAGCTCTTGAGGTAAATCACTGGTGCCATGAAAAAGTGACTTACAAGGGTTCTGATATCAGGACATCCTCCCCATTGGCAACTGTAAAAAATGCTTATGGCCGTTGCGGCGAAGAATCCACTTTTACCGTTGCCGCCTTGCGTGCCGCATGTATCCCTGCACGCCAATGCTATACTCCCCGTTGGGCACACAGCGACGATAACCATGCCTGGGTAGAGGTTTGGGTTGACGGGAAATGGCATTATATGGGCGCTTGTGAGCCTGAGTCCGACCTTGACCTTGCCTGGTTCACGGGACCTGCTAAACGTGCCATGCTCGTTAACACCAATGTATTCGGCGATTATACCGGCCCGGAAGATATACTTATCAAAGATGTGAGATACACCCGTATTAATGTTCTCTCGAATTATACAACTACAAAAAGGATCTGGGTGAAAGTTACCGGTCAGGATAATGCCCCTGTCGACAGTGCGATTGTTGAATTCCAGTTATATAACTATGCTGAATTTTATCCCCTGCAACGATGTTTTACCACTAAAAACGGGTTGTGTTCTTTTAGTACAGGCTTTGGCGATCTGCTCGTATGGGCAGCAAAAGGAAAAAAATTCGGCTATCACAAAGTCACGGTGGCAACTACAGACACGGCACCAATCATGTTGAGCCGTTTACCCGGTGAGGTTTACTCAGAAGTCTTTGATTTTGTTCCTCCACCGGAGAAGAAGATCGAAATCACTGTCAATGACTCCTCCAGGGACCGGAATACAAGACGACTTGCTTTTGAAGACCGGATAAGAGCTGATTATGAAAGCACTTTTATTGATTCCGTGAAGTCCTGCAGGTTAGCGGCCACCCTTAAAGTGAACGCAGATTCTCTTTGGCAGATCCTTCATAAAAGTCGCGGAAACTGGCGCGATCTCACTGAATTCATATCATCAATCCCATCTGATAAAAGAAGCCTGACCTTCCCATTATTGAATGAGATTTCGGAAAAAGACCTGCACGATGTCACTGTGGAAGTCCTGAATGATAATATCCTGTATTCCTTGATTTATCAGCCCATGACAAATGACAAGCCTGTCTTTTCAGCATATATACTTTCTCCCCGTGTGGACAATGAATATCTGAAACCATTTAAAGAATTCTTTCAGAAAAAGTTTGACAAGGATTTTATACTTAAAGGAAGAAAGAATCCCGAATTAATAGTAAAATGGGTAAAAGAATCCATCCTTATTAATGAGAACGCGAATTATGGCAGGGCTCCAATTACACCACCTGGTGTTTATGAATTAAAAGTAGCTGATCCTCACTCAAGGGATATCTTTTTTATTGCAGTATGCCGGAGTTTTGGTATTCCTGCAAGGCTTGAGACAGCGACGCGTATCCCACAATACTTTTTCAATGAAAAATGGCATGATGTTTACTTTGCCAACCCTCCTTCAAAGACTGATGCGAGGGGAACGCTCGTAATAAATAATGATCGTGGAAACGACCGCAAGCCCGAATACTATACTCATTTTACCATTGAAAAGTTCGAAGATGGTTTTTACCGCTCCCTGGATTATGAAACTGATCCGGTTTTAAAATCTTTCCCCTGTAAAATTGAAGTTCCACCAGGTTCGTATCTCCAAGTGACAGGAAACCGGATTGCAGGAGGCACGGTGTTGGCAACCCTTGATTTTTTCAATCTTGAGGCGAATAAAACTGTAAACCTGAATATAAAATTGCGAAAAGACTATGCTCCGGTACAGATAATCGGAAAGATAGTTAACATGGAGGAATTCTTTAAAATGATTTCCGGAGAAGACATAGCTGTTAATAAGAAAGGAACCATTCTTACGTGGCTTGATCCTGAAAAAGAGCCTTCACGCCATTTTATAGCCGATCTTCTTCAGTACAAAAAGGACATTGACAAATGGAATGGATCCACTATCTTATTGTTCAGAACAGAAAAGGAAAAAGATCTCTTCCTGAATAAAAATGCGGATGGATTACCCATTAAATCGAAAAGTGTGGTTGCAACCAGTGGATCGCTGGACAGTTTTCTGAAGATCATTCAAAAGAAAGATGGTATTGAGCTTCCTGTGGTTACTTTCATCAATCCGGAAGGTGGAATAATTTATTATTCTGAAGGATATAAGATCGGGATTGGTGATGAAATCCTCCGGTACTTACATCCTTCAAAATAACTATTATTCAATTGACACTAAATCATTGGATAATTATAACCTTGTCCTTATATAGAACATTGCTGTTTTCTTCAATTATGAGGAAGTAAAGCCCCGGTGTCAGAGG
>CAZUYY010000276.1:0-4328 GCA_964624935.1 uncultured Prolixibacteraceae bacterium | reverse complement strand
AACCTGTCAGTTTGTGATGTGAATGGTGATCTTCTTATTGTCAGCCAGTTTACACTCCATGCCAGTACCCGGAAAGGAAACCGGCCATCTTATATTCTTGCTGCCAAACCGGATCAGGCGATTCCATTGTATGAACAATTCTTACGGCAACTGGAGAAGGATCTCGGGAAACCGGTTTCCGCGGGCATCTTTGGCGCCATGATGAAAGTCTCACTCCTCAATGATGGTCCTGTCACCATAATCATTGATACAAAGAATAAGGAATAAATGATGAAAGGTGAAGAGTGAAAAGTTACTTATAGGAAGCAATATTAACTTACTTTTAACCGTTATGGTACCATTCCTTAGGGAAAAACCTGTACCTTTGTGCAGTTTTAAAATTTAAATCAATATTAACTTAAAACCATAGTTCAAAATGAAAAAAGTTGCAATTTTAGTTTCCACTTTCGTACTTTTTACCTGTCTTACATTTGCACAGACACCGCAGACCCAGGATAAAGGAACAGCCGCTCCTGCCAAGTCAGAAACAACGATGAAGAAAGACGGTAAAAATTGTTCCAAGACCTGCACGCATGATCAAAAAGCAGGTTGTTGTACAAAAAAAGGAACAGATAACAAGGACACAAAAGCTCCTGAAAAAAAGTAACCAGGAATCCTAATGATTAAAACAAAAAGGGGCAATGTGCCCCTTTTTTATTTCTTTCCCGGTATCCCGAAAATGATTTTCTGTTTGACCAGTACTTTAACAGATTTCCCATTTCTTCTGCCTGGTGCCCATCGTGGCATGTTTTTGATGACACGGACTGCTTCTGCATCACATTCTATCCCGATGCCTTTATTTACAGAGACATTTGAAATCGAACCATCTGTTTCAACAATAAACAGTATTATCACTTCCCCCTGAATACCTGACTTTACAGAGGCTGCAGGATATCTGATATTTGCTCTTAAAAAAGAGAGGAATGCATTATTGCCACCCGGGAAACTCGGGAAAGCGTCCAATGTGGTATAGATTCCAGTTGCCTCGGATGCTCCAGTACCTTCCTGTGACTGACCATGGGAAGAACCAGCACTATCGGCTTTAATATCTGTATCTTCATCCTTTTTAACTTCTTCAGGAACTTGTTTTTTTTCAGGAATTGTCGTATCCACTACTTGCGGCACTTCTTCTTCGGGTGGAACCTGTGGCCGGGCAAGTGCTTTTGCCAGTGAACTCAGGTCATCGTCGGGAGAAGGAATGAATGTATAATCCACTGAAACTAATTCATCCATGCTGATATCCAGTTCAGGACTTCGAAAATAGTAAATACCCAATGGGATTAAGGTCATTAACAGCAATGACAGGATGGCAAGAATGAAGGAAATGAGAAGAAATCGCGGATATTTCCTGCGAAGGATAAATGAGCCATAGTCTTTGTTCCTTCCGGAAAAAGCCAGATCATTCAAATCAGGAATTTTCTCTTTATGTATTTTCATCTGACAAAGCAGAGCAGAAAATGTCTAAGCTCCAAGATATTTTTTCAGGATCTCAATTTTCCTTCGTTCTTTTTTCGTCGGCCGTCCCAGGCCACGAAGGCGATGTCCGAATCCGGCGTCCTTACGTTCTTTCAATTTTTGATATTCTTCTTGTGTCGTGAGATCTTCCATGAATTGTTCCACCAGTTTTGCCCCTACCCGGTGCCTGACAGGTGCAATTACTTTTACCGAACGCTTCAATGCATCCAGGCTGATAGTGATCACCTCCCCCGTTTTAATTTCTCTGGAAGGCTTGACCGGCTGGTCGCTGATCTTTATTCTTCCCGACCGGCATGCAAGAGTTGCCTGATTCCGGGTCTTGAATATCCGTACACTCCACAACCATTTATCTATTCGAACGCCCTCTTCCATAATTTATTTCTGCCTGCAAAAGATTTCGACCGGAACGCCGCTGAAATTGAAGTGTTCCCGTAATTTATTTTCGAGAAACCTTTTATATGGTTCCCGTATGTATTGCGGCAGGTTGCAGAAAAATGCAAATGAGGGATAGCGTCCGGGAAGCTGTGTTACAAATTTGATCCTGATATGTTTTCCTTTCCATGAAGGCGGAGGCAATGCAGTGATCAGGGGAAGGAAGAAATCGTTGAGTTGTGAAGTAGTGACCTTTTGTGAACGGTTTTTGAATACCTCTACAGCCGACTCTACTGCTTTAAAAATCCTTTGTTTTGTAAGAATGGAGGTAAAAATAATTGGAACATCCGTAAATGGAGCAAGTTTTGACCGGATGTCTTCTTCAAACTGTTTATGTGTATTGGTCTGTTTTTCAATCAGATCCCATTTGTTGACCAGGATGACAACTCCCTTATGATTTTTTTCAATGAGGGAGAAGATGTTCAGGTCCTGGGCTTCAAACCCTCTTGCCGCATCCACCATCAGGATACATACATCACTGGACTCGATGGAACGGATGGCCCGCATGACAGAATAAAATTCAATATCCTCGGAAACTTTCGATTTTTTTCTTATCCCGGCAGTATCAATAAGCTGGAATTCAAGGTCATAATATTTGTAATGCGCATGGATGGAATCGCGGGTTGTGCCGGGCACGGGAGTCACAATGGTGCGGTCACTTCCCAGGAGAAGATTGACCAGTGATGATTTTCCTGCATTCGGGCGCCCCACGATAGCGATCTTTGGAAGAGCAGGTTCTTCAATATTCTCCGAAAGATCTCCCGAAACATACTGTTCTGGTAATACTTTTACCACTTCATCAAGCAATTCGCCGGTTCCGCTGCCACTCATTGCCGAGATGCCGAATAGTTTTTCAAATCCAAGCCGGTGAAAATCATAGATATTATCCAGTAATTTGTAATTGTCTGCTTTATTGGCCACTACAAAGACTGGTTTTTTAGTCCTTCTGAGCAATCCGCAAAGGTCTTCATCCATTCCGGTAATTCCTTCTTTAATATCGACCATAAAGAGGATTACATCTGCTTCCTCAATGGCCAGCATGACCTGTTTCTTTATCTCACCTTCGAACAGATCGTCCGAATTATCAACATAACCACCGGTATCAATCACAGAAAACTCAACGCCATTCCAATCAGATTTTCCATAATGCCGGTCACGTGTAACTCCGCTTGTGGGATCCACAATAGCATTACGACCACCGGCAAGCCGGTTGAAGAAGGTTGATTTCCCAACATTAGGACGTCCGACAATAGCAACAATATTGCTCATAAATACTCCCTTAATTATTGAAGATCCTCCAGGCTATAACCAAACCTTTTCAGTTCTTTAATATCATCCCTCCAGTCTTTCCTGACTTTCACATTTAATTCAAGAAAGATATGTTTTTCGAGAAATGCTTCAATTTCCTTTCGTGCTTCTGTACCCAGTTTCTTAATGGCTTTCCCTTGGTGGCCCAAGATGATGGCCTTCTGCGATTCCCTTGCCACAAAAAGAAATACTGAGATGCGGGTCAGCTTTTCTTCTTCTTTAAATGAATCCACAACGACTTCCACACTATATGGTATCTCTTGTGAAAAGTTCAATAATATCTTTTCACGGATGATCTCGGAAATGAAAAACCGCTGGGAACGGTCGGTAAGTTCTTCTTTCGGGAAATATTCCGGGGATTCCGGCAAGTGTCTGAGAATGGTATCAAAAACGAGTGCAGTATGAAAACAATGAAGAGCGGAGATAGCAATGATATCAGCATGTTCAAGCCGGGTTTTCCACTCTTCGATGGCTGCTTCCACCTTTGCCTGTTCTGAGATGTCAATTTTATTTATGATAACGATGACCGGTTTCCCACCTTCCCTGATCTTCTGAAGGACTTCTTCGTGGATAAACTTTTCCCCTATCTCAGTGACAAGCAAGATGATATCTGCATCAGCGATGGATGACCAGATGGCCGACAGCATTGCCTTGTGTAGCAGATAATGCGGCTTCAGGATGCCTGGTGTATCTGAATAGACCACCTGGAAGTCTTCCCCGCTGAAAATTCCCATGATCCGGTGGCGTGTAGTCTGAGCTTTGTGTGTAATGATTGAAAGCCGCTCGCCTACCAGGACATTCATCAGGGTTGATTTTCCAACATTCGGACTTCCAATGATCGAAACAAATCCAGCTTTATGGGCCATAATAGTAAATTAATGAAAATTTGGAGAACAAGGAAAGAAATTCTATCTTTGCACTCCCAAAGAAAAAACAAAGGTAATTAAAAATACAGTGCGGGGTGGAGCAGAGGTAGCTCGTTGGGCTCATAACCCAAAGGCCAGAGGTTCGAATCCTCTCCCCGCTACAAAGTCAAGTGCGAAGTGTAAATGCGAAATGCAAATCACTTCGCA
>CAZUYY010000275.1:0-4358 GCA_964624935.1 uncultured Prolixibacteraceae bacterium | reverse complement strand
TCTCCATTTCCTTAAGATAATTCCCTATCCAATATCCTGCAGCTCCATAATAACCATTAAGAAAGACGGTTGTCAGTGAGTCTACATTCAGCTTTGGGTCCCAAAGCAACTTAGCCAGCAGATATTCTCTCAATTCCTGGTTCTCCGAATAGGTTCCATGACACCCCTGCTCAAAAACCGAGTTCACATGATATTTTTCAAACATCTGAATATTCGGCTGCAACACATGAAGGTTTGGAAAAGGGCCTGTCATGTTTGTGAATTGTATCACATAATCCCACACCAGGATATCATTTGCGATTTTCGACCAGTCACGCAGGTCATTAAAAAAAGATCCTTTTGAAGTATCGGATGCAATTGGTTTATTCCTGTCACATTCAATAGTGCAAAGCATGATATTTACATTGGATGCAGGCTTCACATGTTTTGGCGCCGAACGTGTATATTGATAAGCAAGTGTAGATATCACCTTATCAGGGAATGCCGCAGCCACTTTATTGACAAACTCAATTATGGCACCTGAATGAGACCCTTCCCGCTCATAGATGGCTTTACATTGATCACATTCACAATAACCATAAGTGTCCATTTGGGAGACTGACCAATATCTGGCAGCGGGTTTTTCCAGCATTTTCTTCCTCAGTTCTGCAATTGTAACCTTCAGAACATCGGGATTAGAAAGACAAAGCTGTGTCTTGCTGCGCTTCCCACCCATCAGGGCATAATATTCAGGATGATCTTTGAAATACTTATCCGGAGGAACAAGGCTGAACATTGTATGAACCCACATTCCCCAGTCACCCTGACCTTTCCACGCATGAATGTTGCAGCGCATTTTATCTGCAAAATCCGGGTCTTCCATACCGGTATAATAAGTTTCCCTTGAACGGAAAGCAGGTCTATCCGTTACATTGAGTTTGGGAATATGCAGTGTATCACAAAGGGGGACATACTCTGACCCCGGAGCAAAAAACCGGCAGCCAAAATACCGTTCGAGAAGTTCATAGACCCCATACAGTGTACCTTTGCGATCTCCTCCAAAAATATAGACCTGAGATCCGGACACACGAATCGTAAAACCATCCGGATCCATAGGCCCGGGCAGATTTCCATCAGGTACAGTATCAGGAATCCCAATGCAGAAGCTTTGTGAGGCAGGTGTTCCCAAAGCTGTCTTAACCGGAATGATGACCGAGGTCATGAGCCGTATGTATTTTTGAAGCTCTTGTGCCGCTTTCTCAGTTGATGCCGGGGTGTTCGGTGGAATCAAAATCTGGTACAATGAAAGGGATGAAGGCGTTGACCCTGTAATGATGACCGGGTCGCGCGAAAAAGAAAAAAATCCAGATAATAAAAGTCCTGAAAGAAGAATAAAATGGCGCATCGTTGATCTTTTCCACAAAACTAATAAAAACTCCGTTGTATATCTTTTAGTTACAAAAAGACCCTTCTTACCTGATTATTATTAACTTTTTCCTTTCTTTCCCCTTATTTTCTTAGTATATTTGTACCCTATCCTGCATCTATGATCAGACAAAGCAAACCAATAAGTCCCGGGATGGTACTTCAAAAAATTCAATATTTTTGCAGTTACCAGGAAAGATGCATTCGCGATACCGAAGAAAAGTTGAAGGATTGGGCTATACAGAAGAAATTAATACCCCCGATAATCGAACAGTTACAAAAGGAAGGATACATTAATGAAGAACGGTACGCAAAAGTATTTGCCGGAAGCAAATTCCGCGTTAACAAATGGGGACGACAGAAGATTGAATTTGAACTCCGGTTGAAAAGAATTCCTGAAGACATGATTCAGAAAGGAATTAAAGAGATCGATGAAGATGAATACCAAAAGGTATTAAAGGACCTTATCCTTAAAAAACAAACAGAATTAAAACCGGATACCGATTTTAACATCCGGGAGAAAATCATAGCCTTCGTCTATGGTAAGGGTTATGAGACGGAACTGATACTATCTGCAATAAAGGAACTGAAAATCTGAACATGGTTACACAGGAATTGTTGAGGGATCTGCAGGAACGACTGGATGCCCTGAGGAGGTTTCTTTGACCTCGATACTAAATTAGCACTGATAGAAGAAGAAGAAAAGCTTACACAATCACAGGATTTCTGGAATAACCCGAAAGCTGCGGAAGAGGTGATGAGATCGATCCGTGATAAAAAACTATGGACCGATGCTTACAATGCAGGCGCAAATAGTTTTGCTGACCTGAAAGTGCTGGTTGACTTTTTTCAGATTGGTGAAGGTACCGAAGATGAAATTGACAAGCACTATCAGGAAACCTTACAACTGGTTGAGGATCTCGAATTCAGGAATATGCTCAGCGGGGAGGAAGACAAATTCAGCGCCATTGTACAGATAAACTCGGGTGCGGGCGGCACCGAAAGCCAGGACTGGGCACAGATGTTGATGAGGATGTATATCCGTTGGGGTGAGAGGAATCGTTACAAAGTCAAAGAACTGGATTACCTCGAAGGCGATGTGGCAGGGATAAAATCTGTTACCATCGAAATAGATGGGGATTTTGCCTATGGTTACCTGAAAGGAGAAAATGGCGTTCATCGCCTGGTGCGGCTCTCTCCATTTGATGCCAATCATAAACGACACACTTCGTTCGCTTCGGTCTATGCTTACCCGGTAATTGATGATAATATCGTGATCGATATTAATCCTTCCGATATTACATGGGATACCTTCAGGTCGAGCGGTCCCGGAGGACAGAATGTCAACAAAGTTGAAACTGCCGTCAGGCTGAAGCATGAACCGACCGGTATTGTAATTGAATGCCAGGAAACAAGATCCCAGGGGCAGAATCGCGAAAAGGCTTTACGGATGCTAAAATCACAATTATATGAGATAGAACTCAGGAAGAAACGGGAAAAAATTGCTGAAATAGAAGGAAACAAGAAAAAGATCGAATGGGGAAGCCAGATCAGGAATTATGTACTACATCCGTATAAGATGGTGAAAGACGTAAGAACCGGATATGAAACATCTGATACGCAGGGAGTCCTGGATGGCGATCTACACGAATTCATCAAGGCCTTTTTAATGGAATTCGGAAGCGGAACATCGTCCTAGAAAAACTGCCGGTAATCTGTTTCAGGATCCGATGATTTGAAAATTTATTTTTATTGTCATGTTGAAGATCTACCATAATCCGCAATGTAAAAAATCAAGAATAGGACTGCAGTACCTGAAAGATAAGAACATCCCTTTTGAGATTGTGGAATACCTGAAAAATCCACTGACAGAAAAACAACTTGAAGGCCTTCTTGTTAAACTCAATAAACGACCCCAGGAAATTATCCGTAGCCAGGAAGATTATTACAAAAAGAATCTGAAAGGAAAAGATTTTAATGATCATGAATGGATCAGGATAATGGTACAAAATCCCAGGTTCATACAGCGCCCCATTGTTGAAAGAGATTATAAGGCCGTGATCGGCGATCCTCCTGAAAATATAGACGTTCTCCTGAAATAATCATATAAAAAGTACATTCATGAAAACCAGAACAGAAAAAGACACAATGGGAACCATAGAAGTTCCTTCCGACAAATACTGGGGTGCACAAACCCAGCGTTCGGTCGAAAATTTCCGGATTGGTGAACCTGCCTCGATGCCCAAAGAGGTGATCCAGGCATTTGCAATCCTTAAGAAAGCAGCCGCTCTTGTCAATTTCGACCTTGGCGTCCTTGCGAAAGAAAAGATGGAACTCATCGTGGCCGTTTGCGATGAGATCCTCGCCAATAAACTGGACGACCAGTTTCCGCTGGTGATCTGGCAAACCGGGTCGGGTACCCAATCCAATATGAATGTCAACGAGGTGATTGCCAACCGGGCACATGTACTGAATGGCGGACAACTGGGCGAAAAGACCATAATCCACCCCAATGATGATGTGAATAAGTCGCAATCGTCGAATGATACGTTCCCCACGGCCATGAGCATCGCTGCCTATAAGAGGGTGGTTGAGACGACAATTCCCGGTGTAAAAAAACTAAGAAATACACTGTCTGAAAAGTCGGAGGTCTTTAAGGACATTGCCAAGACCGGTCGCACACATCTTATGGATGCTACACCCCTCACCCTCGGCCAGGAGTTTTCAGGTTATGTATCCCAGCTCGATCATGCTTTGATCGCTATAAAAAATACGCTGCCACACCTGGCCGAACTGGCATTAGGTGGTACTGCAGTTGGAACCGGGTTAAATGCTCCAAAAGGATACGACCAGAAAGTAGCTGCTAAGATTGCTGAACTCACCGGTTTTCCTTTTATTACAGCACCTAACAAATTTGAATCGTTGTCGGCCCACGATGCCATGGTCGAAACTTC
>CAZUYY010000274.1:0-4379 GCA_964624935.1 uncultured Prolixibacteraceae bacterium | reverse complement strand
TGTGGTCTTTGAAAATGAACAGCTTACCTATTCAGAGTTGAATGCAAGATCGAATAAACTTGCACATTATCTGGTCAGAAAGGGTGCCGAGGAAGATACGTTTGTGGCGATTTGTGTTGAACGGAGTCTTGACCTTATGATTGGAATTCTCGCAATTGCCAAAACAGGAGGGACTTACCTTCCGTTGGATCCAATTTATCCAAAAGCAAGGTTGGGACTTATCCTTGATGACGCCCAGCCGGTTCTCCTTCTTACGCAAAACTCATTGAAAGACATTATTCCCGTGTGTCAAGCTGAAATCATTTCTATTGATGACCGGGAGGCATACAAAAATGAAATCACTGAAAATCTCAATTACGGCAATCCGGAAAAGCCTGCCTATATCCTCTATACATCGGGTTCTACGGGAAAGCCAAAAGGCGTGCAGATTAAGCATAATTCAACATTGAATGTGGTAAATTCCATTGCAAAAAGAATGCATGTCACTTCCCTTGATACTTTACTTGCCGTCACTACCGTAGCTTTTGACGTAGCGGAGATGGATTTCTACCTGCCACTTCTTAACGGAGCTAAACTCGTTATTGCCAACGAGGAAACTGTGCATGATATTGAGCTTTTGAAAACCAAAATCAATGAATCGGGAGCGACCTTGTTTTTCTCTACGCCGGTAATGTTTAAAATGTTGATCCTTAGTTCCTGGAAGGGGAAACCTGACCTCCGGGTGCTGAGTGGAGGAGAAGCATTTTCAAGGGAACTGGCCGGGAAATTGCTTCCTCTTTGCAAGGAGGTTTGGAATGGGTACGCTCCTACTGAGACGACAATTTATTCCCTTGCGAAGAAAGTGCTTCCTGAAAATACAACCGGGGAAGGGTACGTTGAACTTGGCCGTCCACTCGATAATACCCTATTGTACGTTCTGAATTCGAAAAGAGTACCAGTCCCTATAGGTGTTCCCGGTGAGCTATATATTGGCGGGGAAGGTGTTTCAACGGGTTATCTTAATTTACCTGAGATGACGAAAGAACGTTATCTTCAGGATCCGGTTGGAGCAGATCCGGCAAGACGGTTTTATAAAACAGGGGACCTTGTCCAGTACAAACCTGATGGTACAATAGCATTTTTAAACCGAATCGATTTCCAGGTCAAGATAAGGGGTTTCAGAATAGAACTTGGTGAAATAGAGTCCGTTTTGTCACAAATAAAGGGCATTAAAGAAAATGTAGTTGTTGTACGGGCGGATAAAACAGGTGAAAAAATGCTTGTAGCCTATTATATTACAGACGGAGAAACAGAAGTTGCACCAAAGGAAATCCGCCAGTATCTAAAGGAGAGATTACCAGATTATATGATACCGGCAGCTTTCGTTCTTCTCGAGCAGTTCCCTTTAACGAGTACTCTCAAGGTTGACAGAAAAGCATTGCCTGACCCTGATTTGAATGTTTCGCGGGAATCAACAGGGTACGTTGCGCCAAAAACCCAAACAGAGCAGAACCTTGTACGTATCTGGTCATCCTTATTAAACAAAAAAAAGATAGGGATCCATGATGATTTCTTCGAAACCGGGGGTCATTCGATGATTGCAGTAGCGCTTATGGTAAAAATTGAAAAGGAACTTAACATCCGGCTCCCGCTGGCTTCATTGTTTGAAAGGAGTACGATCCATCTGCTTGCCGAACTGATCGATCAGGATTCAGATGCCATTGAGTGGCGTTCGCTGGTACCGATCCGGCCTGCCGGTATAAAAAAACCACTATTTCTCGTTCATGGTCTTGGATTGAATGTCCTCCTATATACCACTATAATTAATTTTCTTGATCCGGAGCAACCCGTTTATGGTCTTCAGGCCAAAGGGTTAAATGGAATTGATGAACCACTGGACACGATTGAGAAGATAGCTGCTTATTACATTTCGGAAATTCAGACCATAGATAAAGAAGGGCCTTATGCCCTGGCGGGCTTTTCTCTTGGAGGGAGGATCGCTTATGAAATGGCAAGGCAGTTGAATGAGACGGGTAAAAAGGTCAGTTTTCTGGGCGTGCTTGATGCTACTGCTGAAGGATCTGTCAGTCACTATCCATTCATGAAAAGAACTATGTACCGGTTAAAATATTCTATCAATTATATTGCCTGGAACATTTCCAACTTCTTTCAAGAGCCGAATCAGACAAAGTTATCCGTGGTTCGTCGCAGATGGAATGGTTTGCAAAAAAAGATGCGCGGAATGGATATCAAATTACAAAAAACAGAACTTGTTTCGAAGGGCAAACAAAAAGAGCTTCCGAAATTTCTGAGAAGGGTTCACCGGGCCAACAAGCGGGCAAACCGGAATTACATCGTCATGCCCTATAATGGAATTGTCCATCTATTCAAAGCACGGAAACAAACATTTTATATTCCCGAACCTGAAGATTATGGTTGGAACCGGGTTGCAAAGGGAGGAGTAATCGTTCATGAAATTCCGGGAGAACATTCAAATACATTTGCGCCTCCAAATGATAAATATTTTGCAACTATCCTGCAACAGTCATTGGATGAAAGCAGAAATGAAAAATGAAAAGTGAAAAATGAAAAGCAGATATGATAAGGAGTGGGAGAATATGATGAGAACGGATTTGAGGACTTCGGGAACGGTAGAAATGGGCAGAGAATTTCCTGGCCTTACAGAGCAAGAGGCTTTCAGGATATTAGTTGAATGGAACGAAACAAAGGTCAGCTATCCCAGGGATAAATGTATTCATCATCTTTTTGAAGATCAGGTATTGCGGACACCTGATCGTATTGCCGTGGTTTATGAGAATGATCAGGCAACCTATGCCGAACTGAATGCCAGAGCCAACAAACTGGCACATTATCTCTCAGAGCAAGGGGCGAAGGAAAATACGATTGTCGGTCTTTCTCTGGAGCGCGGAATAGATATGATCGCAGGCTTGCTGGCCATCTCAAAAACAGGAGCAACTTATCTTCCTCTGGATCCGATCTATCCCAAAGCAAGACAGGAAATGATCCTTGAAGATGCACGTCCAGTGCTCTTTCTGACTCAAAGATCATTGCTTGATAACATACCTCAGACCGATGCAAAGGTTTTGTTTATCGATGATAAAGAAAGGTTCACTGATGAATCTGCAGATAACCTTCCCTATGGTAATTCATTAACATCCTTATACATTCTGTTTACTTCAGGTTCAACCGGCAGGCCTAAAGGCGTTCCGGTTCTGCAAAGATCCACAGTAAACCTGGTCAATTCATTTTCGAAACTTCTGAAGGTGTCATCCGAAGATATTGTTTTGACGGTGGCAACGATAGCCTTTGATATTGCGGAACTTGATATTTATCTGGCATTGCTGAACGGAGCCAAACTGGTCATCGCATCAAGAGAAACCTCTATCAATATGGAGTTACTGAAGGAGAAGATCGAAAGCAGCCATGCAACCATTTTTCAGGCAACGCCGATAACCCATAAAATGCTGATCCAATCCGGATGGAAAGGGAAAGAGGATCTAAAGATCATCAGTGGTGGTGATGCAATGTCGAGGGAATTAGGAAATGCTCTTGTTGCCCGAACTCTGGAAGTGTGGAATTGCTATGGTCCGACGGAGACCACTATCTACAATACTGCAAAAAGAGTCTCTCCTGCTGATGCTTCAGGGGATGGTTATGTTTCTATCGGCCGACCCCTGGATAATAATACAATGTATATATTGGATGAAAAGATGATGCCGGTGCCGGTTGGCGTGGCTGGTGAGCTGTTCATCGGAGGCGATGGCCTTTCACCTGGTTACCTGAATCATCCTGAAATGACAGCTTCACGGTTTGTCAGGAATCCTTTTACTGAAAGACAGGATGACCTTATCTATAAGTCAGGTGATCTTGTGAAGTACTTACCTGATGGAAACATGGCTTTCATTACAAGAATTGATAACCAGGTGAAGATCCGTGGTTTCAGGATTGAATTAGGCGAAATAGAAGCGACCCTGAGTTCTTATTCCGGCATTAAAGAGGCAATCGTCATCCTGCGGGAAAATGCTTCCGGCGATAAAATGCTTGTGGCTTTCATTACAACTAAAACGCCGGAAGAAATTAATATGGTTCATCTCCGTAGTTATTTAAAAACAAAATTACCCGATTACATGATCCCTTCAATAATAACCAAAATAGATAAGATCCCTCTTACCGTCAATAATAAAGTTGACAGGAGATCTCTTTCAACTGCCGGTCTTCCTGATGTCGAAGAAGATGAAAATTTCGAAGCTCCTTCAACAGAGATTGGAGTCCGACTTGCAACCCTATGGAAAGAGATATTAAAAGTTGATAAGGTTGGGATAAACTCAGAATTCTTTGAACTTGGCGGACATTCTCTGACGGCAACTCAACTCATTACA
>CAZUYY010000273.1:0-4382 GCA_964624935.1 uncultured Prolixibacteraceae bacterium | reverse complement strand
TAAAATTGCATTTGAAGCCAGTACCTTCCTTAAAAGCCCTGATAAATAGCATTTTAGTAAATCAGTGGAAAAGGCTGTTATGAATATACCGATAAAAAACATAAAGACGTTTTGACTGTGCAAGCTCCAGTTTTTTGCCGCAAATCCTACGATGCCAATCCAAAATATCAAGCTAAACGGATTTGCGATATTTAATAAATATCCTCTTAGCAGAAGATAAGCCTTGTTGTTTTGTGAACCTGGGGTCATTTGTGAATCCATAGAATGCAAAGGTCTCCTGAAAAAAGAAATACCTCCCATCATGATCAGGATGATCCCTGCAATGATTCCCAAAATTTTATAATCTCCTTTTGGGATCAGTTGCGATAGACCAAAGTAGCTTATGCTGATAAGGGTAAGGTCGCTAAGCAACATCCCTGTTGCAAAAACAAATCCGGCGATCAGGCCGCGAATCAGAGTTGTCTGGAACAAGGCAACAGAACCTGGTCCGAAAGATATCGTGATAGTAAGACCCAGAATGATCCCCAGAAAAAATGCATTCATCATCAATATAAATATGCAGGACAAAACTAAACAAACATTTAAAATGAATGCCTGGCAAGATTGTGAAAACCATTGATTTAATGATTAATTAAAATTCGGTGATATTCTTACACTGTTTATATCCTTTTGACCCTTTCCGGAAATAATATATTAACAATTACTTCTTTTTCTTTTAATATTCATGGTGGGGCATAGGTCTAATTTTACACTCAAATTATACTGCCAGGTTTACTAAAATGAAAAAGAAAATCCTGTTTATCGGCGGATCATTGAATCAAACAACAATGATGCATAAGATTTCTCAACATTTTGATGATTGCGATTGCTTTTTTACATCCTTTTATGCCACGTGGCCAATTGATCTTTTAGTAAAAAAAAGACTTCTGGACTTCACAATCTTAGGTGGAAAGTTCAGAGAGGAAACAGAGAATTATTTTATTACTAATCACTTATCAACGGATTATCAGGCAAAGAACAATCATTATGACCTGGTTTTCACATGTCAGGATATCCTGATTCCACGGAATATCAGAAGAAAAAAGATTGTTCTGGTTCAGGAAGGAATGACAGAACCAGAAAACCTGGTATATCATATGGTGAAATTTTTATCATTACCCCGATGGCTGGCAGGAACTTCGGCAACCGGACTGTCACATGCCTATGATTTGTTTTTTGTTGCTTCAGAAGGATATCGGGATTTATTTGTATCTAAAGGAGTTGATCCTGCAAAAATCAAGGTCACCGGTATCCCTAATTTTGATAACGCCGTGCAATACTTAAATAACGATTTTCCTCACCGGGATTTCGTCCTGGCAGCAACTTCAGACAGGAGGGAAACACTAAACTATGACAACCGTAAAAAGTTCATTCAAAAAGTCCTGAAGATTGCCAATGGACGAAAGATCATTTTCAAACTGCATCCAAATGAAAACTGGGACCGGGCAACTCGTGAAATAAATAAATATGCACCTGGCGCCTTGGTATTTACGAAAGTGAATATTAATCCTCTGATTGCAAATTGTGATGTCCTGGTCACCCTCCATTCATCGGTAGTATATGTTGCAATGGCTCTTGGGAAAGAAGTTCACTCTTCTATCAGTATGGATTTATTACGAAAACTTATGCCAATTCAGAATAACGGAACTTCAGCAAGGGAAATAGAAAGAATATCCCGGCAATATCTTCTGGTTGATAATGACGGTACTCAATCAAAATGATAAACCATGAAAATCGTAACCGCCATACAGGCAAGAACTTCATCGGGCAGATTACCCTATAAGGTTCTATTGCCTTTATATGGTGAACCTTTGCTATTCAGGATGATCGATCGGATTACAAGAGGAGCCTTAACCGGAACAGTCGTTGTTGCGACATCTGTCATGCCGGATGATGATATTATTGAAAAGCTTTGTTTGGAAAGAAACATTAACTGTTTCAGGGGGAGCCTGACAGACCTGCTCGACCGGCATTATCAATTAGCTCTTGATTATAAGGCAGATGCCCTGGTTAAAATTCCTTCCGATTGTCCATTGATCGATCCATCAGTCATTGATCAGGTGATTGGATATTTTCTGGAATATTATCCTGCTTATGATTTTGTAAGCAATTTACACCCGGCAACTTACCCTGATGGAAATGATGTCGAGATTATGTCGCTCAGTGCACTTAAAACGGCCTGGGAAAATGCGCACAAGAGTTTTGAAAGAGAACACACTACACCATACATATGGGAAAATCCGGCAAAATTCAGGATCGGGAATGTCATATGGCCAACGGGAGATGATTTTTCAGGTTCACACAGATGGACAATTGATTATGAAGATGACTATCTGTTAATTAGCGAAATATATAACAGGTTGTTTCCGGAGAACCCGGCCTTTGGTCTTGGAGACATTTTATCACTGATCAAAGAGCATCCTGAAATATCTCTGATCAATAGTAAGTACGCAGGCCGGTATTGGTATGACAATCATCTGGATGAACTGAACCATATTGAAGAATACAAACGAGAGATAGTAAATTATGAAAATTGAAATTATTCCGGTCACAGAATTTCAGAGGATCATGAACCTTGACCATGATTATTATGCTGAGCTTGCAGTAATTGCAGATATGTGTAGGGCGAATACACTTGCAATGGTCAAAAATGCGGGATCGGGGCACCTGGGATCAAGTTTTAGTTCCATGGATATTTTGACCTGGCTCTATTATAAAGAATTAAACACAATAGAAGTTGGCCTTGACAGCCCTGACAGGGATATTTATTTCTCTTCCAAAGGGCATGATGTTCCTGGTTTGTATTCTGTCCTGTTTTCTTTGGGGATACTTTCTGAGGAACAAATTCTGAAATTGAGAAGGATCGGGGGACTCGATGGTCATCCTGATGTTCATATTCAGGGTATAGAAGCCAATTCGGGTTCGCTTGGAATGGGTATTTCAAAAGGTCGTGGTATGGCCTGGGCCAAACGTAAGTTGAATCTGAAAGGCAATATCTATATCATGACAGGCGATGGAGAATTCCAGGAAGGTCAGAATTTTGAAGCTCTTCAGGCTTGTATTCAGCAGAATGTCAATAATCTGACTGTGATAATGGACCATAATAAGGTACAGTCAGACAAACCTGTGGAGAAGATCATCTCATTAGGCAATCTTGAATCGAAAATTAAAAGCTTTGGCTGGCATGTAGTAAGGGTCGATGGTCATGATTTCTCAGAGATTGATAAAACCTTCAGGGAACTGGAAAGTATTTCTGATAAACCAAAATTCGTCATAGCAGATACGATCAAAGGAAAAGGCGTATCCTTTATGGAACACCCGGCGGCACTCAAAAAGGGCAATGGACTCTACCCATGGCACGCCGGTGCACCTGATGATGATTCCTATTCACAAGCGTATAATGAAATCATTTGCAGGGTCAATGAATATTTAAATTCAATGGGTTATTCAACACTGTTAACCATTGATATTGAGACTCTGAAACAAAGTTCCCGGTCTGAGTTACATTATAATGCTTTAGGAGAACCCGTCAGTTCTTCCGCACCATTAAATGTAAATTTAAAGAAAAACGCTGAATATGTAGTTGAAGCGTACGGGAAAGAATTATTCCGGGAAGGGTCAATACGTCAGGATTTGATAGTATTGGATGCTGATCTTTCTTCTGATTGCCGGTTACGTTATTTTGAAAATGCTTTTCCCGACCGCTTCATAGAAAATGGAATCGCTGAACAGGATATGGTTTCTATGGCAGGAGGATTGGCTAAAATGGGCTTTCTTCCGGTTGTCAATTCATTTGCAAGTTTTCTGGCATCCCGGGCAAATGAACAGATCTATAATAATTGTACAGAACAGCATAAGATCATTTATGCATGTCATTATGCCGGCCTGATACCTGCCGGTCCGGGCAAATCACATCAGAGCATACGCGACATCTCACTACTGGGTGCACTTCCAAATATGGAAATTATTCAACCCTGTAATCCACTTGAGACCCGGATGGTAGTGGATTATTGCATAAATAAAACTGCAAACAATTGTGTAATCCGCATGAATATCAGTCCATCCCCCGGTGAAATTCGATTGCCCGAATTCTATAAATTAGACAAAGGGAAGGGAGTAATTCTTCGTGACGGCAAGGATGCAGTAATCTTTGCTTATGGACCTGTGATGCTAAATGAAGCCTTGAGAGCTTCTCAGATCCTGGCAAGCCAGGACTTCGGATTAGAAGTTGTCAACATGCCCTGGCTCAATATGGTTGATATTTTCTGGCTGGAAGAAGTTATTTCAGCGAAGGATCATCTTTATGTCATCGAGGACCATGCCCGTTTTGGTGGATTAGGGGA
>CAZUYY010000272.1:0-4383 GCA_964624935.1 uncultured Prolixibacteraceae bacterium | reverse complement strand
GGACAGATGCGCTGCAGGCAAGAAGAAATATAGCGGCAAGAGGGTAAATTAATTTTATAGTTGTGTGACCTAAGGCCAGGACTCCTGCAGCAAATGCAGATAATGTCACAAAAAGTGTGATATTTATACGGATCAGTTCCGGAAAAATCCGGGTAAGAAAGGAACGCAAAATTATTTCAGGGTTTTCAGGTATTCAATTATTTTTTTTATATCGTCATCCTTGATGATTCCTTTGTAAGACTTCATTATTCCTTTTGAATAACCAACCACGATATCTTTATCAGGGTCTAATATGGATGTAGTAATATAATCATCATCAACTTTCACCTTTCTTTCTACTCCATCGGTCGTTACATTCTCGGTTTTTTCATAAAGGCCTTTAAAAGTAACACTGACCAGTTTGGAACCATCGAGCGAATGACAACCGATGCAGGCATTTTTTTTGAGGATCATGAGTCCCTCCGGCTCTGCCGATGCGACTTTCAATGTTTTCAACCAGAGGAGGAATTCCCTCGGAGTGACTACCCTGACTTTCGTTCCCATGTAGGAATGCCTGACTCCACAATAAGCTGTGCAAAAAATCTCGTATTCACCGATTTGCTGCGGCGTAAACCACATATAATTGTTTTTCCCGGGAACCACATCCTCCTTTACCCTGAAAGCCGGAATGGAAAAGCCATGAATAACATCTTCAGAATGGAGGTCAAGTTTAACAGGGGTATTCAGTGGAAGTACCAGTTCATTTGCGACTTTTGATCCGGAGTATTCAAAACTCCACTGCCACATCCGGCCAATCACCTTCACCTGCATGGCATTTTTCGGTACCCATATCATAGGTTGAAAAGCAGAATATCCGAAATAAAACAAAAAAATGACCAGAATAACAGGAATGGTGATCCATGTGATCTCAAGCACGGTACTGTCTTTGACTTGCACCGCTTTTGGATGTCGTCTCCGGTTGTACCTTACAACAAAATAGATCATTGTCGTGGTAATGAGTATTAAAAAGAAAAAACTGATCCCGAAAAGCAGTTTAAAAACCCAATCCACTCCTTCAACAAAATTTGATGCACCGGTCATAATTAGTTCATAAAGTTCATAAAGTTTGTAAAGTCACAGAGTCACAGAGTCACAGAGTCACAGAGTCATATAATAAAGAACATATTCACTTGTCCGCCTGTCCACTTGTCCGCCTTTTACTATTTTGCCTTTTTACCATTTTGCCATTTTTTTACCGAAAAACATAATCTGAGAAAGTTAGCAGAATTACCGAGACGTAAATTAATAGTACCATGATCACAAGGATCCTGAGGAGAATATATTCAACCTTCAGGTGCATGAAATAGGTCATCACAATCCCGGCTTTAGTTGATGCTAAAATAAGGGCTATCAATACAGTAAATCCCGTAAGATCCAGCCAGGGAAAAAGGATTGTGAGGCTTGTAAGCACCAGTAATCCAATCAGGACCTTGCCGTATACCGGGTATTCAGTTATGTGTGTTACTTCAGGAACCATAATTGTGATTTACGATTAGACAATTTACGATTTACGATTTATTTTGTTTTTACAATTTTAACTTGCCAGTTCACCAGTTCTCCAATTCGCCAGTTCACTATCTTGTCAGTTGTTATGTTACTAAATACAATAGCGGGAACAGGAATATCCAGATCAGATCAACAAGGTGCCAGTATAGACCTCCATTTTCAAGTAATACATAGTGTTCATCATTGATCAGCCCCATCCTGACTTTGACTAATGCTACGAGAAGGACCACTGCTCCGATCACAAGGTGAAGCATATGCAATCCTGTCATAAAAAAATAGAGACTGAAAAACAGGATGTAACCATGTTTCAGTGATTGCATTAAGTCCGAGCCGGGATATAGTAAGATCGAGATTTTATGTCCCCATTCAAAATATTTATCCACCAGAAAAATTACAGCGCAAAGAAGGGTGATACATAGTAGGATGGTAGCCATTCGCTTATCCTTCTTTTGTACTGCACTTATAGACATGGCGACTGTCATACTACTGATCAGCAGAACTACCGTGTTCAATGCGCCTATAAAGGTATTGAGCTGCAGCGATGCCTGGTGAAAATCTGCCGCATACCTGTGCCTCATGACTGCATAAACCAGGAATAATCCACCGAACAGGAGTATCTCGGTAAAGATAAATACCCACATTCCAAGCTTTGCGCCAACATCGTCCCGTTGCATTTCTATGTGATCTTTAGTCATAGTCGTATGGTTTATCCGGCACACTGGGCGGGGTTGCAAAATTTTCCATCGGTGGGGGAGAGGCTAATGTCCATTCAAGAGTTTTTCCACCCCATGGATTAGCGGTCGATTTTGCCCCGTTTTTTCTGAACAGGTTAATGATAAGAATGATAAATCCTATCCCGAGAATATAACCACCTATGGTAGATATCTGTTGTGCCGTGGCAAATTGAGGGAGATAATCAAAATACCTTCTGGGCATTCCCTGCAGTCCAATGATAAACTGAGGAAAATACAGAAGATTGAACCCAATGAACAAAAAACACCAGGCAATATTCGCAACACGGAAGTTATACATCCTGCCGAACATCTTTGGATACCAATAATGAATTGCCCCAAGGAAAGCGAAACCTACACCTCCAAAAATAATGTAATGGAAATGTGCGACTACAAAGGAAGTATCATGAACCTGTATATCGGTAGCCAGAGCGCCCTGAACCAGACCTGTCAAACCACCGATGGAAAATAAAAAGATAAATGCAATGGCATATAACACTGGCGGTTTCAGGTCGATGGCTCCTTTGTACATGGTTGCAACCCAGTTGAATACCTTAATGGCGCTGGGAACAGCTACTAAAAATGTCAGCAATGAGAATGTCCAGATGGCTTCTTTGCTCATTCCCGAAGTGAACATATGATGCCCCCAGACAAAATAACCGACACCGGCAATAGCAAGGCTGGAGATTGCTATGGCCTTGTATCCGTAAATCTGTTTCTGGCAGAAGGTTGGGATGATTTCTGTAATGACCCCCATAGCCGGAAGAATCATGATGTAAACCGCAGGATGAGAATAGATCCAGAAAAGATGTTGATAAAGCACGGGGTCGCCACCCAAAGCGGGATCAAAGAAACCAATATGAAAAAGCCTTTCCGCAATAATCATAAGTAATGTGATCCCGATCACGGGAGTAGCCAGAACCTGGATCCAGGCTGTAGCATAAATCGCCCATGGCAACAAGGGCATCTTGAAAAAACTCATCCCGGGAGCGCGTAAACGGTGGATCGTTACAATAAAATTGATACCTGTCAGAATGGAAGAAAATCCGAGAATGAAGGCTCCGCTGACTGCTGCTATCACATTTGTGTGCGTCTGTGTACTGTAAGGCGCATAAAATGTCCATCCGGTGTCAGGGGGGCCGTTTCCGGTAAACTGGGAGATGACAACAACCGCTGCACCAAGGATATAAAGGTACCAGGCGAACAGGTTAAGTCGTGGAAATGCAACGTCGTTGGCGCCAATCATGATTGGCATGACAAAGTTACCAAAGACGACAGTCAGCCCGGGGATCACAATAAGGAATATCATGATGAGTCCATGCAAAGTAAAAATGGCATTGTATGTTTGCGGACCATAAAATTGCTGACCGGGTTTAAAAAGCTCGGTACGCATGGTTTCTCCGAGGATTGCTCCCACAATGAAGAAAACCATGATCGACCAGAGGTAAAGCAGGCCAATCCTTTTGTGATCGGTAGTGGTAAGCCAGGCTTTAATCCCTTTATACTTGCCGGTATCGATCAGATAACCCGGTTCTTCATGAAGATTATTATTTCCTGTCATGGATGGTATTTCTTTACTGAGGTTCAGATGGATTTGTTGATTCTTTTGATTTTGATCTTTTTCGCGATGAACGTACTAACAGCGTGATAAAAAAGATGATCGCAATAAAAAGTATGATGGTCGCACTCACTTTCGTTACAGCCAGGCTATAGCGTCTGCCGGCAGGGTCGTAGGTGAAGCAATATTCCAGAATCCGGTTGATGGTTGGCCTCGAAATTCCCTTCTGAGCCTCGATCAGTGCCATTTTAACATCGAATGGAAGAAAGGTTGTTCCATAAAGATACCGGGTGATTTTGCCTTCCGGGCTTAAAATGGTAATACAGCTTGGATGAATGAAATCGTTACCCGCACGAATAAATTTAAACCCGACAGCATTCGTGAGTGCATGAATATTTGCACTGTCGCCTGTAAGATAGTTCCAATATTGACTAAAATGTCTGCTCTTCCTGTCCAGGAAGTTATTCTTCTTGTCCAACGCTTTTTCTGGGGTATCCTGTTCATTGAAACTGACGGTAATTATCTGGTAGTCCTTTCCAAGCTGCATAT
>CAZUYY010000271.1:0-4386 GCA_964624935.1 uncultured Prolixibacteraceae bacterium | reverse complement strand
ATTCCCTTGTATGTAAAAAATCACCTGATGCCCCTGAGGCCATTATGAAATTATCTTCCATCATGCGCTATATGCTTTACGATTCCAATACAAACAAGGTATTACTGGAAAAAGAAAGTGAATACCTCGAAAGTTTTATCGAACTCCAGAAACTGCGGATAACACAATCTGATTTTGTGGAACTTCATGTTAAAGGGGAGGTAGGAAATAAAACTATTCCGCCGATGCTCCTTATCCCTTTCGTTGAAAATGCATTCAAGCATGGAAGTAAAACAGGACCCTCACCCGGTATCCGGATTCATCTGGTGGTTGAACAACACAAGCTGTTCTTTGAAATTACAAACAACCTGAAAAAACCCTTTACCGGATCGAAAGACAATAAGGGTGGTATCGGCTTGCAAAACATAAGAAGACGGCTGCAAATTCTTTACCCCGGGAAATACACCTTGGAAACAACACAAGATAATGATCTTTATAAGGTCAAACTTTCAATAAAAACATGATGAAGATTAACTGTATCGCGATCGACGATGAACCGTTGGCATTGGATATAATCAGTAATTACTGTTCAAGAGTACCCTTCCTGAACCTGGAGAAAACCTTTGAAAGTGCCATTGATTCAATCGAATATATCAGGACCCATCCCATTGATCTTCTTTTTCTTGATATTCAGATGGAGGAACTTTCGGGTATCCAGTTATTGAAAGCGTTGAATCACCGGCCTTACGTGATACTCACCACCGCTTTTGATTCCTATGCCTTGCTGGGTTTTGACTTGGATGTGATGGATTATCTGCTAAAACCAATCTCTTTTGAACGATTTGTAAAGGGAGTTAACAAAGTGGTTGACAAAATTCAGGCCGACCGGATAAACAGTTCTCCCGACCACGATCTGCCCGAAGCTCAAAAAGATCCGTTCTTTTTTGTAAAAACAGAAACACGGATCGAAAAAATTCCCTTTGCTGATGTTCTTTATATAGAAGGAATGGGGGATTACTGGCGCATCATCACCACATCGAAAAAGATCATGAGCCTGCTAAATTATAAAAAACTGGAGGAGATCCTCCCCCAGAATCAATTTGTAAGAGTACACAAATCATTTATCATTGCACTTGATAAAATCGACAGCATAGAGCGAAACCGAATTAAAATAGGTGACCGCCTGATCCCTATAAGTGAAACCTACCGGAAATCATTCTTTGATCGTATTGATAAAAATTTATAATAACAGGTTCTTCCATGATTTTAAGGGAGACTTCCCACGGACACCTCATTAATTTACCAGGACAAAATCCATTTGTTTCCTTGGCAGGTCTACTTTTTTAACTTTAATTCTGACTTTTCCTCCAAGTTTGTATTGCTCGCCTTTTCGGGAGCCAATCACCTGGTAGTTTTCTTCATCGAGGTAATAATAATCATCATACATGTCTCTCAGTCTTATCATTCCTTCACATTTAGTCCCTGCAATCTCTACAAAAATTCCCCATTTACTTACCCCTGAGATCACACCATCGAAAATCTGACCAACCTTATCAACCATAAACTCTGCTTGCTTATATTTTACTGACATACGTTCCGCACTTTCAGCTTTTCTCTCCATGTCAGATGAATATTCACACTTGCTCTCATATTCCTCCCGGCTGGCAGATTTCCCTTTTAAAAGATATTCCTGAAACAGCCGGTGAACCATGAGATCAGGGTAACGGCGTATCGGAGATGTGAAATGAGTATAGTATGGGAAAGCAAGACCGTAATGTCCAATATTTGTTGTAGTATAAAATGCTTTTGCCATGGTCCTTATCGCGATGGTCTCAACCATATGTTCTTCACCCTTTCCTTTAATTTGTTGAAACAGGCGGTTAAATGATTCGGCAAGGCTCTTGCGGTTCGTGAAGTTGATTTTATAACCTAACTTGGCAATAAATTGAGTGAAATTCTCCAATTTCTCGGGTACAGGGCTGTCGTGAACCCGGTAAACAAAAGTCTTTGGATCTATATTTCCCCTTTTTTTTCCCACCCACTCAGCTACCTTGCGATTTGCCAGGAGCATAAAATCTTCAATAAGTTTATTTGAGTCTTTCATCTCTCTGAGATAAATTTCCATTGGTTTCCCCTGCTCATCAAGTTTAAACCTGACTTCCTGTGTTTCAAAATTGAATGATCCTTTGCGGAAACGGTCTTCCCTCAACTTAGTGGCAAGTTTGTTGAATACAAGGATACTTTCTGCGTGATCTCCTGTTCCTGATTCAATGATTTCCTGAACTTCATCATAATTGAAACGCCGGTCGGAGTGGATAATGGTTTTACCGAACCATTCATCGATGATTCCTGCATTTTCATCCATTTCGAAAACAGCCGAAAAACAAAGACGGTCTTTATCAGGCTGCAATGAGCACAATTGGTTTGATAATCGCTCCGGAAGCATGGGAATCACCCGGTCAACAAGGTATATAGATGTCCCGCGTTGGTATGCTTCTTTATCGATGGCGGTTTCCGATTTCACATAATAAGAAACATCTGCAATATGAACCCCAATTTCCCAGTTGCCATTATTCATCTTTTTTAGTGAAATGGCATCGTCAAAATCTTTAGCGTCTGCCGGGTCGATAGTAATTGTGAACACATCCCTGAGATCCCTCCTTTTGCTTATTTCTTTCTCAGGAATATAATCCTGGAATTGTTGTGCTTCCTTTTCAGATGCCGCCGAAAAAAACAATGGAAACTCAAATTCGGCCAATATCGAATCCATTTCCACATCGTTGTTGCCCGGCATTCCAAGGACATTCTTCACTTCGCCAAAGGGATTTTCTGATTGTGGAGGCCATTCTATTATTTCGGCAACGACTTTCTGCCCGTTCTTAGCACCATTGAGATGGGTCAGGGGAATAAAAATATGTACTGGCATCGAAGGATTATCCGGAATCAGAAAGGCAAAGTTTCTCGATACTTCAAGGGTCCCGACAAATTGTTTTTTATTCCTTTTCAGGATCTCCACAACCTGCCCCTCAGTTTTTTTTCCTTTTCTTTTTGGAAACAACATCACCCTCACCTTGTCTCCATGAAGTGAATGACCAGTGCTGGTGGGAGAAATGAAAACATCTTCACTTTTATCATCAGGAATAACATAAGCTTTACCGGTTTGTTTCATGTCAACGGTGCCAGTCACGTAAGCGGTTTCTTTCCGTGGGAACCTATCGCTTCGTTTGTTTAATTGGTACTTCCCTTGTTTGTTTCCTTCCAACTCCCCGCTTTCTGAAAGCCTTTCAATAATATCTCTTACCAAATCTTTACTCGCATTATCGCTCACCCCCAGCCGGGCTGCTACCTGTTTGTAATTAAACTTATTTAGCGGATTGCTCAAAAAGATCTCCATCACGCTCTTTACAAATGTGTTAGCGCTTTCGTATGATTTTTTACTTCTTTTACTCATTCTTTCAATGTTTGTTTAAATAGTAAAGGTAGTACATTTTAGGAACTATCCGGGTCTTCTCCTCTTAGCTTTCATGAATAAAAGAAACCACCCTTTAGGGGTGGTTTCTTTGTACGCCTGTAAAAAGACCAGGGGGATTCATCAGGATGTGAAAATCAGGTAGGAATTTTGATAACGTTGTGTTATCTTTGGCGGCGGAATTTTTGGATTTAATATAGCTACATATTATTCCATCACGATCCCTTCTTCTTCCTGGTCTTTTACAAGGTTTCTTTAGTTCTTATTTAACTTTTTATTAGTTACTATTTCTACTAGTTTTTCTATTAGTATAAGTATTGGATCCATCATCTGTCCAAACAGAAACAAATGTTGGCGAATCGGTTGATATTGATACACCCCAGGCGGAATCATCAATAGGTACACTGAGAGTCTGCCCTGAAGGAACTATATATGGCCCAAAGACTACAGAATGGTCAAGAGTAAAAATATAAACAACAATTGGTGATCTGGGGTCTGTTGGTTTTGCACCTCCATCATTTTCAACATCCATATCCCGTTTATCGGCGCTAAGAATTTGATTATTAGTGCCAGCTACAGCGATGTTTTGGCTCACGAAGACGGCATTACCTGTTACAAAAACATTGTACGATGGAATAGGGTTAACCGATTGACCAAAAACTACAGTGACCATTAGTAATGAAAACAGGATCAAAAATATCTTTTTCATTTTGGCTTTTTTTTAAATTGTCATGGATTAATTAATATCAGTGTAAAATTACTTCCTCAATTTTTGTTTAGCAATAGCAGGAAACCGTAAAATGAAATAGCGGAAAACCGCTATTGTTTTTAGGAATAAAAAAATCAAGATGTTGATTATTAATAACATAAATTTTTTCCTGGCGTGCAGATCACACGCCAGGAAAAAATTTTTTTTGACGGATTTTGGATGAAGATAG
>CAZUYY010000270.1:0-4389 GCA_964624935.1 uncultured Prolixibacteraceae bacterium | reverse complement strand
TAGGGCGACCGCAAGGGTTGCCCGTTCAATTTCGGCATGTGGCAGTAGGTATTAACTTGCTCCGGAGGAGCAATATTTTGGTAGCCGTAATAGAGAATTAAGTTTTAATCCGCTCCAGAGGAGCGGTATTATTTCGTGGAGAGATCGGAGGTCAGAGGACGGAGGATGGGGGATGGAAGGTAGAGGAGCAGTTGGCAGGGCTTAATTCTGCTGGTTATTATCGTTACTTCTTTTAAAACCAATTCGTCTTCCGGGTTCCTGTGGTCGAGTCAACAACTGTTTCAGGGTTTCGAATATCAACTGGATATCATCACTGTTTTTCACTACTTGTTTTTCAAACTGTTCCAACTTTAAAAGAATATCTTTATGAGCCAGTAGCATTTCCCTCATTTTTGTGAATACCCGGATAATACGAATATTTGTGTCGATTGCTCTTTGGCTGTTTAAAACACATGAAAGCATTGTTACGCCTTGCTCAGTAAAACAAAAAGGCGTATATCGTAATCCAATCATGTCAGATTTGGAGGTCGCAAATTGCGTCCTCCAATATCGAAACTCATTCTCTGTCAATTCAAACATAAAATCATCCGGGAAACGTTGAATATTGCGTCTTACAGCTTCTTTTAGCCGTTTTGTCTCTACCCCATAGAGAATTGCAAGATCACGATCTATCATTACCTTTTGATCTCTGATCAGATAAATTTTGCTGATTATTGCTTCGTCCGGAAGGGTTGGTAAATATTGCTTTTTCATGGTAAACTTTTATTAAGATCGATTTCGATACCTTGAATTCAAAGTAATCTAGTCCATTAATCCGTTTTGCTGATAAAAGGTAATACTTGTATCAAGAATATTTTTGACGTTTTGAAGGCGGCAGTATCATTTTTTTGAGGTGCTAAGCCCGATATCGGAGGTCAGAGGGCGGATGTCGGAGAATGGAGAATGGAGAGCAGAGGAACAGGCGGCAGGGCGACCGCAAGGGTCGCCCTTACATTTCCGGCAGAACTTTATGAACTTTTCGAACTTTATGAATTCAACGGGGCGAAATTTGGTACTTTTGCTGTATAAAATTGATGAGCTATGCCAAGAATCAACAGAATTGGAATCCTTACCTCTGGTGGGGATTCCTCGGGGATGAATGCTGCGATAAGAGCTGTGGTGCGGACAGCAATATTTCACAATGTCGAAGTTTTCGGGATATACCGCGGATATGAAGGAATGATCGATGGGAACTTTGAACAGATGTTCAGTCATTCCGTTTCTAATATCATTCAGCGGGGCGGGACGATTCTGAAGACAGCCCGGAGCCAGCGGTTCATGGAACGGGAGGGCCGCGACACGGCATATAAGAACCTTAAGGAATTCAACATCGATGGTTTGGTGGCTATCGGGGGGAACGGGACCTTTACCGGCGCACGTATTTTTGAAGAAGAGAACGACTTTCCTATCATCGGATTACCCGGGACGATTGATAATGATCTTTACGGGACCGATGCAACTATCGGGTATGACACCGCTATTAATACCGTGGTGGAGGCTTGTGATAAAATAAGGGATACGGCCAATTCCCATGAACGTTTGTTTTTTATTGAGGTGATGGGCCGAGATGCAGGATTTATTGCTCTCAGAAGCGGGACAGCCGTCGGGGCAGAGTTTATCCTTGTACCCGAAACGACCACATACATCGACAACCTTACCCGTTTGCTGAAGCATGACTGGCGCAGGAATAAGACCTCCGGCCTTGTGATCGTGGCAGAAGGAGATGAATTCGGCGGAGCCTATGCCGTCGCTAAAAAAGTGAAAGAAAAACTACCCGAGATGGATACCCGGGTCACAGTTCTTGGTCATGTTCAGCGGGGTGGCGCGCCCAGCGGTTATGACAGGGTTCTTGCGAGTACACTCGGATATGAGGCTGTCAATGCTCTTCTGGATGGACAAAGGGGCGTTATGGTTGGGATTATCAATAATAAAATTGCTTTTACGCCTTTTGAGAAGGCGATCAAGCATCATAAGGATATCAATCTCCAGATGCTGGAGATGACACGGATACTGGCGTTGTAGGCAGTTTTAATTGATAATTGATAATTGATAATTGATAATTGATAATTGACAATTGATAATTGGTATTGGGTATTGGGTATTGGGTATTGGTTTTTAAGAATGACCCCACCCCCTGATCCCTGACAGCCCCTCCCCCTGACCCCCTCCCCATTCGGGGCGGGGGAATGACCCCACCCCCTGACCCCCTCCCCCAAGAGGGAGGGGGAAAAGATAATTTACGATTTATAAATGATATTTTTCCTTACTTTTGGAAAAAAGAAAGTCACAGATTATGTCATTTATAGAAATTCAAAAGAAGATCAGGCTCCTGACTGGTGCTGCTGCATTAATCGTGAATGCACCGGCTGAGTACCTGGAGTTGATGTCTGCGGTAAGTTTTGATACTAAACCGGACAAAACGAAACAAGGGGAATATGATTTTGTTCAGGTATTTGGTACAGATCGATCAAATTTAACTCAACTGGTTAAAGAGTATTCTATATCAGGTAAGTATGATTGTTTATTTTGGATATGTTATCCTAAAGGAGGTGGAAAGATAAAAAGCGACCTGAACAGGAATGTCGTATGGGAGATTGCAGAGAGTGTCGGCATGAGATGTGTCAGCCAGATTGCTATTGATGAAACATGGTCAGCATTGAGATGCAGGCCTATAGAAAAGGTTGGAAAGTGAAAGGGATGAATTATTAATCAGGAGAGTCGAATAGTGGAAGGAGAAAGTCTTAAAGAATTGCTGATGGTTGAACCATCGAGACGGAATACAGATCTTATTGCCGGTTTGATCCTTCAAAAGCCGGCTTTGTTTGATGAGTTGTTCCATATATACCTGAGTAACGAAGAACCTGTCAGTCGCCGGGCTGCATGGGTTGCAGATGCGGTTACTGAAAAATGTCCGGATCTCCTGATCCCTGTTATCGAAGAGATTGCAGGTCATTTGGCAGATTTCAGTCATGACGGCATGAAAAGGGAATCCTTAAAAATGCTTGCACGTTCCCCTTTACCCGAACAGAATCTCGGACAATTGATCACCATTTGCTTTGACTGGCTGACCTCGGGGAAGGAATCTGTAGCGGTCAAAATGTTCAGCATGGAGATTCTTTACAGGATATCCAATCAGGAGCCGGAGATGAAAAAGGAATTGGCAGATTCTATTGAATGGAGGATGCAGGAAGAAACGCCGGGATTCAGGTCACATGGCAAAAAATTATTGAAGCGTCTCTCTATTGAATTGCAGAGGATGTAAATATTTCGTTGCTTTCCGGAATTAGTTTTTAATTTTGGTGTTGAAAATCTCGAGTCCATTCTGAAAAGCTTTTTTACCGCTAAGACGCTAAGTTCGCCAAGAAGTATATCTTTGAAATTGAACTTTTTGTGTAGTTTGTTTAGACAGTAAAATTTAAAATGGGGTTTCTGAAGGGACTCAATATTGTGATCAAAGACCATGTCAATGTGTTTTTTCTGCATTAACCTTAATGTAACGTTATGAACACTAAACGTATACCTTCATTTGTCTATTATCTTATTCTCTTCCTGCTTATCATTTTTTCTTTTTACAATTTCGCTGAAATCTACTTCCCGTTACTGAATTCAGACATGGCAGTGAATGTTCTCATGGCCCAGAGTCTCAGCTTGCCGGGAGACTTCTATTTCTGGGGACAAGACAGGGCAGGAAGCCTGATTCCCTTATTAGCTAATTTCCTGGTTGAAGCATATAAATTTCCTCCCGTTCTGGCTGTTTCCGTGATCCATTATTTCATTCTGATTGCAGGGTTCTTTTCTTTAGCCACCTTTTTCAGGAACCGAAATCTTAAATTGATCCTTGCTCTCATGTGGTTCTTCCCCTCCTGGCACTTTCTTGACCAGGTAATCCTGCTATTCGGCATTCAGATGAGCATGATCGCTATTGCACTTTACTTCCTCAGGAACATGCGGACAGCGTTGAACAGGTATGTGAAGGTGGTGTGGCTGTCACTTGCTTGTTTTTCATTTGTCATCGCCATCTGGGTATCCGACATGGCCTTGATATCATTGATCATTATTGCCCTGATGAATGCCAGCGTTGGTTTTTTCCAGGAGCATAAAGCTGAGACCCTCATGGATAGCCTAGAAAATCTTCTGGTACCGCGAGCTAAAGTTCTACGTAATGGTTCCCTAAAAGACATCGACTCGAACAAACTGGTACTGGGAGATATTGTCTACATCGAAGAGGGCGATACTGTACCGGCCGACTTGCGGCTTTTAGATGAGGATGAACTTACGACCAACGACTTTGCTCTAACCGGCGAAAGCAATCCCAGCCGTAAATTTATTCATGCCCTTTCAGACGCCGTA
>CAZUYY010000269.1:0-4398 GCA_964624935.1 uncultured Prolixibacteraceae bacterium | reverse complement strand
ACACCCAATGGCGATGGTAAGAATGATGTCTTCCGGGTATTAGGTCAATACCGGAATGTCCGGTTCAACATGTATATTTATGATCGGTGGGGACAACTTATTTTTCATTCGGAAAATATAGATGACGGCTGGGATGGCACCTGTAAAAATAATCCATGCCTGCCCGGAACATATGCATGGTTGGTCAACATTGATTTCCTGGGCCAGGATATTGTCCATAAAGGAAGTGTCACATTAAAAGGTACAGTGATCCTTTTAAGATAATTGACAGTGGTAACCCGGTTTCTTTTTATAAAAAATCCCAATCCAGGCATCCTTTCTTAATTTCAGGGTTCTTTATATAATATTAAGCTTGAGTATTCGTTTTTTAATCAGGACGAATATAGAGTAAATGTACTTGTGGAATAGTTTTTGTTGATATTAATTTTATCCGAATAATCCCTGGCCATGAGAAAAATATCTTTTATATTATTTTTTTTCCTTTCAGGATTGTTCCTCATCCATGGTTGTAAAACAGACAGTGCTACTATTGTTCCTATAACTTTAACTGATAAAGCAGGAAATATTTTCATTCAGATAGATACTACCTCTAAAAGTTTTGATGCATACTCACCTTCAAAAATTACGACAGGCCAGTTAACTGGGGTTTTTAATGATACCGTCAGATCGTCTTTTTACCTGGCAATAACTACTAAACCATATTGGGATACCGTTTATCACAGGGCAGATACAACTATTTTTCCTCCCCATTATAACCACACCCTGAATGTTGGAACCCATATTGATCTGACGAATTATTCCTCTCCTTATCATTTTCTTCTTTTGGGATTAAATTCAAGTGGATTAGATGTCGGCAATTCTAAGAAACTGACCATTATGGTCACGGTGACACCTGATTAACAATTATACAAGAACAGCCCCGGAAACTATTCTTTATTAGTAAATTTGCAGTCATCCTGAAATGAAGGAATTATTATCTCATGAAACATTATCTGCCGGCATTTTTACTCAGCTTCCTTGGATTTAGTAATATTATCTTACCTGTTTCTGCCCAGGAAGCGAGACATTACACTTGTTACCGGACTTCAGATCATATTGTAACCGATGGCTTGCTTAATGAACCTGACTGGGCCAAAGCCGAGTGGTCGGATGATTTTATCGATATCACCGGAAACCCTGAACTGAAGCCTGCATTACGGACCAGGATCAAGATGCTTTGGGACGATACCTACCTCTATATAGCAGCAGAACTTATTGAACCTGATATCTGGGCAACCATTCATAAAAGAGATGCGGTGATCTTCCATGATAATGATTTCGAGATTTTTCTTGATCCCGACGGAAATGGATTGAATTATTATGAAATCGAAGTTAATGCCTTCGGCACCATCTGGGACCTTATGCTTACCAAAGCTTATAAAGATCACGGGAAGCCAATTACAAGCTGGGATCTTAAGGGATTGAAAACCGGCATCCATATAAACGGATCCCTGAACGATCCTTCAAAACCCGATACCTCCTGGATCGTTGAGATGGCTCTTCCAATAGCGAAACTTATGCACGGAAAGAAGCCTGAAAGCAAGCCTGCAGAGGGAGTGCAATGGAGGGTGAATTTCTCGAGGGTTGAATGGAAAACAGAAGCAGATGGGGCAGTCTATAGAAAGAAAACTGATCCCGTTATCGGAAAACCTCTGCCTGAACAGAATTGGGTGTGGTCGCCTATGGGTGAGATCGCCATGCATATCCCGGAACGGTGGGGACGGTTGGAATTTTCATCCGGGAACATCCGCCCTGAGCCCTTAAAGTTTATTAATGGAAAACAGAAAAACGAATTCAGGATCTGGTTATGGATGGGTGGTCATGAATCATGGAAGACAGAGCAGTGGGATTCAGTGCTGTCAGTTTTAAAATCTGAAGGTATAGACGGAATTCTGACACAGGCAGATTCTGTAACATTGACCCGGATTATCCCACTTGCACATAAGCACGGGATTGTGGTGGAAAAGTGGATCGTTTCCATGATGAACAATGATAATAATCTGATCAAAGAACATCCCGGATGGTTTGTTATCAACCGTGAAGGCAAATCCTCAATAACCAATCCTCCCTATGCAGGTTATTACCGCTTCCTTTGCCCTTCTAACCCAGAAGTATACCAGTACCTTAAAAACAGGCTTGATGAATATCTTGATATTCCCGGACTGGACGGGATACATCTCGATTATATCCGTTATCCCGATGTCATTCTCCCAAAGGCACTCTGGGGAAGATACGGCGTAGTACAGGATAAAGAATATCCCCCTTATGATTATTGCTACTGTAAGATCTGCAGAGAAAAATTTCAATCACTTCATCTAACAGATCCTGGGTTGATGGAACATCCCGATGATAACGCTGATTGGAGACAATTCAGGTATGATCAGCTTACTTCACTCGTGAATGAATTATCCGGTTACTGTCATCAGAAAGGGAAAAAACTTTCAGCAGCCGTGTTTCCCGGCCCGTCAATCGCGAAACAGATTGTGAGACAAGAGTGGAATAAATGGAATCTTGATGAGGTCATGCCAATGCTGTACCAGAATTTCTATTACGGGAACCTTGATTGGATCAGACTGGAAACTGCTGAAGGCGCAAAAGCGTTGAATCAGGCTTTTCCGCAGTTCAGTGGTTTATATATTCCTTCACTTAATCCACGTGATATGCAGTCTGCCATTCGTAAAAGCATAGAGGGCGGTGCTGAAGGGATTTGCCTCTTTACTTATGAAGCCATGACTCCACGGCACTGGAATGCCCTGAAAGAGATCCTTAAATACAATCCCTAATGAATAAAACCGTTGGAATTATTGCGCCGTTAATCGACAGGCACCAGGTTCATCCCGACTTTATGCTCAGGCTCAGGGTTAATAACAGAGAGCTGACGCTGGCAGCATTGTATGAACTAGCGAGCAAGGGTTTCAACACTGAACAGGTTTCCCGCGGTTATAATTACGAAGAAATTGTCCCTTCGGCCGGGTATTACCTCGAAGGGTTATTGCATCAACAGGGCTATAATACCATTCTGACCAACAAATATGATGAGGAAACACTCAAGACAATTGCATACAAAGATCCTTTTGCTATCCTGGTTTCCACCACGATGATTGTTACCACAAATTCGCTCCTGGAATTGCTTTCATTGATCCGGAGTGCAATGCCGGACACACGCATTATCGCAGGAGGAGTTCTCGTATGGAAAAATTATTTGCTCTACCTGGATCACCTTAGGGAACCTCATCAATTCCCGCTTCATCCTGAGCTGCTCTTCCATCGCGACCATGCCACTATAGATGCGGATATCCTGATCGCTGCCCCGCATGGAAAATCATCCTTGCTTAGGGTCCTTGAGTCGCTGGAAAAGAGCAGAAGTTCGTCCTTTGAACAGATTCCGAACCTTGCAATACCAGAGAATACCGGATTTTTATTTACTAAAAGAGAAGAAGAACAAGTAGATTATAATGAAGATTATACCCGGTGGGATCTGCTGAATGAAATGCCTTTTAAGGTTCCCCTCCGGACATCAATCGGTTGTCCTTACCGTTGCAATTTCTGCGACTTTTGCCGTCTCTTTCCCAATGTTTTTATCCGTTCCCAAAAAAGTCTTTCACAGGAATTGAAGCTAATTAAAGAGAGGTTGGGACGAACCCCGGGAATCCTTCATGTATCTGACGACAACGTGTTTATCAATAAAAAACGCGTTCGGGAAGTTTGCACTGCAATTATTGAATCGGGGATCAAAAACTGGATCGGTTTTATGCGGGTTGGGGAATATTCCGAAGATGAAATGAACCTCATGGTACGCTCAGGGCTTATGCTGGGATTAATAGGAGTGGAATCTGGTGATCCCGGACAACTCGAACGAATGAACAAACGTCAGGACATTGAAAAAGTGAAAAGGGGAGTGGAACAATTCGATGCTTATGGCATCAATACACTGATGACTTTTGTTGTAGGTTTTCCGGGAGAAAACCAGCAGACCCTCGGAAATACCATTGATTTTATGAACTCCCTTTCTTTAACAAACCTGATTTCGAGTTATCGTTTGTTTACGCTTTTGGTCGAGCCCCTGAGTCCGCTCAATGATCCTTCGGAACGTGCGAAATGGAACCTGAAGGGAGCGCTTGGGAGGTGGTCCCATTATACCATGAATTCAAACGAGGTAATGAAAGCCAGTTTTGAACTTTTCAAAGGAGTCACCAATGTGCCTTATCACTATGGTGAGGAGAGTAATTTTTTCAACAGGGCGAAATTCAGATATCCAGCCCGGCAATTGCTGATTCAATTGAGGCAGCGACTTACCGTAAAACTGTTTGAATATGCACCTTGGGAGCAGATCGAGCCCCTTCTTTTGAGCATGGCACA
>CAZUYY010000268.1:0-4404 GCA_964624935.1 uncultured Prolixibacteraceae bacterium | reverse complement strand
TCTTTTCATCTTTCAATGATTTTAATGGTTAATGCTCAAATATTTTCATGCCGGTTATCCGCACGTTACATTTTGATCAGGTCGAGTTCCTTTATTTTTCCTTCATTGTCAAGCTGGTAGGTATCAACAGCATTCCGGCTTGCTTTCTGATCGCGCACAAATTCAAGGTATCGTTTAATGGTGGTAGGTTTATCATAATCCGGCCCTTCTTTGCTGATCATGATTAAAACGGGCGCATCATCATTTGAGAAAAGTTGCAATGTGCTTCGCGTTAATGACATCACCTGACCCGTATTGCCCGATTTTGATGCATCTGCAATCCCCTGAAAAGCATTTTCAAGTTGATTTTTAAGCGGTATGTTCTTCTTTGTCCTCATGCCGGCTATCTTTTCTTCAACTTTTGCAATCAGATCGTTTATATCCTTATTGCCAAGGTTCATGGCCTTAATCTTTGCCAATTCTGCTTCCAGTTCATCCGCCGATTTTTCATCCTTGTTAAGCAGCATATCCAGTAATTCCACACGGGCCGCATCCACCTGTTCCTGTTTTTGCTTATCCCTTTCTGCATAGGCATTCTTGATTACCTGGCGGGCATCTTCGATCATTTTATCCAATTCGGGATCCTTAAAGTGCTTGCTGGCAATATCATTGACGGTCCTTCCCTGGGCTTCAAGAGATTTAGAACTTGTTCCGTTGATGATCTCGGAAAGTTGTTTCTTAGCCAGCTCGATCTGTGCTTTCTGCTCTTTTTTAGACATTTTGCCCGTCGTTTTGCAACCATCCGAACCAACGGCCAGTGCAGCAATAAGAATAATAAATACAACATGCTGCCAGTTAAGTGATTTGATTTTATTAATCATTCCTCTCATATCATTTTTATGTTAGATTTTTAGATCAATACTGAAGCTCTGTAGTCCTCATTATCCTTTGTAAAAAGGCATTTTTACGACTTCCGCTTTTAATGACTTATCACGAATCTTTATAAATATCTCACTGCCTTCTTTTGAAAGAAAAGTCGGGACATATCCCATACCGACAGGGATTTTCAATGAAGGAGCCATGGTTCCGGAAGTCACTTCCCCGATCACCTTGCCGGAGGCATCGACGATAGGATAGCCATGCCGCGGAATTCCCATTTCGATCATTTTGAAACCAACCAGTCTTCTTGAAACGCCTTCCTGTTTCTGGCGAAGCAATTCAGCTTTATTTATGAAATCCTTTTCCGGAGTAAATTTCGTGATCCACCCAAGCCCTGCTTCAATTGGCGATGTGGTATCGTTGATGTCGTTTCCATAAAGACAATATCCCATCTCCAACCGTAATGTATCGCGGGCGCCCAAACCGATATTTTTGATCCCGAATTCTTTTCCTGCTTCAAACACAGCATTCCAGATCTTAGGTGCATCTTCATTTGCCATGTAAATCTCACAACCTCCCGATCCTGTGTAACCTGTCGTTGCAAAGATTATATCCTTAATGCCGGCAAAGGTCAGTTTTTTGAATGTGTAATATTCCATGTCGGTAACTTTCGTATCCGTCAGTTTCTGCATTGCCTTGAGCGCCAAAGGTCCCTGAACGGCCAACTGGGCGATTTCGTCAGAAGCATTGTACAGCGTGGCTCCCATTTTGTTTTGTTTGTTGCACCAGGCCCAATCCTTATCAATATTCGATGCATTGACGACCAGCAGGTAAGTCTCTGCATTTATCCGGTAAACGAGCAGGTCGTCCACAATACCGCCCTGTTCATCAGGAAAGCAGGAATACTGTACTTTCCCGTCAACCAGTTTGGAGGCATCGTTGGATGTCACCCATTGAATAAAATCAAGCGCTTTCGGACCTTTAACCCAAAATTCGCCCATGTGTGAAACATCAAAAACTCCTACACCCTTTCTTACAGTTTCATGTTCGAGATTAACTCCCTCAAACTGTACCGGCATAAAGTAACCTGCAAAAGGAACAATCTTGCCCCCGTTAGCTTCGTGAAATTTTGTAAATGCTGTGGTTTTCATAGTTTATATTTTGTAAACGCCGCAAAGTTAGAAAAAATTGTCACCTACCCCTGAATATGGCCTTTATAGTTGCTAACTTTAACAAGTTGATAACTCGGGGGGCATGTGGAGATTTTTTCTTGATGCTGGATAATGGATGCTGGAAGGCACCCAGGCGGACAAGCGGACAGGCGGACTTAATAATTTGCGAACTGGTGAACTGGCGAACTGGTGAGTTAAAAGAGTCAACAGTCGGCAGTCTGCAGTTCGCAGTCAGTCTGTTGACGTACTCCACAGCAGACGGTACTTAGCAGATGGTATTAGGTTGCTCCTCAGTAGATGGTATTAATTTGCTCCGGAGGAGCAATATTTTGGTAGCTGTAAATAGGGGTTAGTTTTTTCTTTTATTTCTTTATCCATTTCCCTGTCTCAATGATCCTATCGTTAAATATGATTTGCCAGACATAGGTTCCTGACTGAAAAATTTGCGTTTCCAGAGTTGTTCTTCTACCATTGAGTGTTTTAGAAACTATCTGCATCCCGTCAATAGCCGTCATCATGAATTGCGCTCCTGAAATCTGGGGGCCTGATTCAATGATCAGGTAATCGGAACCGGGGTTAGGATATACAATGGCATCGTGGTCTAGTTGTGAGTATGTATGATCATCATTTGTTAATACTCCATTTCCATTTACTTTTACAAGGTAAATACCACATTTATAGCTTCGGGTCGGATAATCGTACCTTGTTCCAACCAGAATAGCTCCGCCATCCTGTGTTGCCACGACACTTTGCAGTGAATAATATGCATCACCACCATAATATTTTGTCCACCTTAGATTGAGGGAAGAATCAAAATTACTCAGGGCATACCATGAATTTTGCTGACCAAATGCCCCACCCAAAAGTGAAATATTTGAAGATCCTCCTACAAATATTTTATTGGGATCTAAAAAATCCATACTTTGAACTGTTCCCGCAAAATCAATGGTATCATGCTGTCCAAGTATAGATATTTTTTTACAATCGTTATTCGCATTTAACAACATAATCGCATAATCATTCGATCCATTGATATATTTATTTCCAGATAAATAGTAACTTGAATCGTTGATTTCTTTTACCGTATTGCAGTTGTTTACACTATTCGGTATTGAATCAATATCAACAATGTTTAACAAAGAATCAATTGTCAGAATCTGTCCCATTGAATAAATAGAATATCCCATAACTGCTGCCCTGTAAGTATAGTTTCCAGGATACTCCATCATATCAAAAATCAGGGGTCCGTATACGGAAGAGTCAATAGTAGATCGTATAGAATCACCTGTCATCGAAAATTCTTGCAATAATAAGTAATAGTGTCCGGATGGCGGAGCGTTATATAAAGATGTGCCATAGATAACTTTCCCCTGCGAATTCATAAATGCTGTGTAGTTCCAAGGATAATCATAGTTAGTTTGATATTTTTTATTCCAATGCACTGTAAATCCTGAATCAATTCCTGTAACCCATATTTGACCTTTTTCATTCAAATTAACCCATTCACCGATACAAAATATATTTGTATCATTGATATAAACCAAAGCTGATAAAGTACCTGTTCCATTAGGATTTTCGAGTATTGAATCATGTGTGATTGTGCCCGTACTATTGATTTTAATGAATCTTTGTGCAGCTTGATCTGTCAAAGTATTTACCATCCCTGAGGATAAAATAAATGAATGATCCGACAATTCAATAATATCTCCCGGCCTGTCATCAGTAGAATCACTGATAAGTAATGTAAATGTACTTTGACCGGAAACAAGATTATAGACCAGGAAAAGAACAAGTGATAAAATCTGTGTTTTCATATGTCTTTATTTATATCAAATTGAAGAACTGAGATTGAGATGTTAAATGGAACAGAACTTTCATAAAGATTGAGGTTGTACACATTTTGATGCTTTGCTTTTTTGGGGCAAAGATAGTTTTTAAGGAAAGGCCTGTCAAGTACGGAAATCCGGAATAATTATTTTCCGGAAATCCGGAAAATTCAACCAATGAGTTTCTATATTAATCTGTAATCCTGTTTATTAAAAAATAGGAATGGTGTGCAAATGCACACCAGGAAAAATCTTTGTACCTTAGTATAAAATTTCAAACATGGGGAAATCATATTTCTTAATCATTTTTGCCTTACTCGGCCTGATCTTCTCTGAATGTCAGAAACATCAGGGAAACATTGATAGTTCTAAAAACACCCACGAGAACTCGCACCTCGATTCAATTAAAAAACTGGATTCTATATCATTCGCTAACAGATTGACAAATAATTCAATATCTCAACTTTATGCAGACAGGTCTCTGACTTTAGCTTCAAGACTCAATATTTCCGAGGGATATATAATAGCATGGTCAGCAAAAGCAAATT
>CAZUYY010000267.1:0-4411 GCA_964624935.1 uncultured Prolixibacteraceae bacterium | reverse complement strand
TGTGATGCCCTCCGGAAAAAGAAAGAAGCGTTAGGGTACCTTATTTCACTGGAAATGGGCAAGATATATGAAGAAGGATTAGGGGAAGTACAGGAAATGATAGATATCTGTGAATTTGCAGTCGGGCAATCCCGGCTGCTCAATGGGGCGACCATGCACTCTGAACGTCCTTTTCACCGCATGTACGATCAATATCATCCGATAGGAATCGTCGGGGTTATCACTTCCTTTAATTTTCCGGTTGCTGTGTGGGCCTGGAATTCAAGCCTGGCGGCAATAGCCGGTGATGTGGTTGTTTGGAAGCCCAGCTCGAAGACGCCACTGTGTGCCATTGCCGTTCAAAAAATCATTTCTGAGACCTTAAGGAAAAATGATGTTCCGGAAGGTGTGTTCAACATGATCATTGCAAAATCGTCGGTTCTTGGAGACAATTTTGCTGCTGACAAGCGCCTGCCTCTGGTATCGTTGACCGGTTCGAGCGAAGTCGGAAAGAGGGTCGCTGCTATTGTAGGTAAACGGCTTGGAAAGACCATTCTGGAGCTTGGCGGCAACAATGCTGTTGTTATCTCTCAATATGCCAGCCTTGACATGACACTGCAATCGGTCGTTTTTGGATCTGTAGGAACCTGCGGCCAGCGATGCACCTCTACCCGCCGCCTTATCATTCATGAATCTGTCTTTGAAACAGTTAAAAAACGGCTTGTAGGTGCCTATCAGAGCATAAGTGAACGGGTTGGCGATCCCCTTGACAAGGAAACACTGGTGGGGCCTCTGGTAGATGGAACGGCTGTTAAAAACTTCCTTAGAGCGATTGATGAAGTTCAGAAAGAAGGGGGGAAACTGGTCTTTGGAGGTTTTCTCCTGAATGGGGAAAAGTATCCTTCAGGCAATTATGTGATGCCGGCCATCGTTGAAGCTGAGAACCATTATAAAACGGTACAGGAAGAAACCTTTGCGCCTATCGTTTATCTGATTAAATATAACACGATTGAAGATGCAATTCGTCTCAACAATGAGGTTCCGCAAGGACTTTCTTCATGTATTTTTACGGAGAACCTTGTGGAAGCTGAAAAGTTCCTGTCCGAGACCGGTTCCGACTGTGGTATTGCAAATGTGAACCTTGGGACTTCCGGTGCTGAGATCGGCGGCGCCTTCGGTGGTGAAAAAGATACCGGCGGCGGCCGTGAATCCGGTTCCGATGCCTGGAAAGCTTATATGCGCCGGCAAACCAACACAATTAACTTCAGCGGACAAACTGCACTGGCGCAAGGGATTACTTTTGATTTTTAATTGAAGTAACTTGTCAGAAAACAAATCGATAGCTGCCCTGATTCTTGCTGCCGGTAATTCAGAACGTATGGGGCAGAATAAAGCATCCCTTCCTTACGGGAACGGATTGACATTCGCTGGCCAGCTCGTCTCCGTTTATGATCAGGCAAGCTGCAGCCCTATAATTATGGTTATAAATAACAAGGTTAATCACGCCATTCCGAATCACGGCAAGGTTCAATTCGTTTTGAATGAACATGTAGAAAAGGGACGGTCCTGGTCCATCTGGCTTGGGTTACAGAGAATACCTTGCGGGCATTCTTGTTTCATCCAGAATATAGATAACCCTTATGCCAATCCTGTCCTTCTCAGCCAAATGTGTGAAACCATCAAACCTGAACAATATATTGTACCAGTGTTTGACGGCAGGGGAGGACATCCTATCCTGCTGGGATGCACGGTGGTTGATGAACTACGAAAAAGAAGCGACATCGGGAATCTGAGGGAGGCCTTGAAAGAGTTCATCAGGTTCGAAGTGCTTACTTCCGATGAACAGATACATCTGAATTTAAATACTCCGGAAGATTATCTCAATTTTATCAAGCAATCCTGATCTGATCTTCCGGTGGAATCTCATATTTATTTAATTTTACACCGGTAAGAACCCAGAAATATTTCACTATGCAAACCATTTTTTCAAAAGCCGAAGAGATCAGGAACTCACCACGCCGTGCAGCGATCTGTATCGTCATTGAGACCAGGGGTTCTACCCCAAGGAAAGAAGGATCGAAGATGATCGTTTATGAGGATGGAACAATTTTCGGCAGCATCGGCGGTGGAAATGTAGAAAAAGAGGTAGCCAGAAAAACGGTGGAACTGATTTCCCTCGGAAAACCTGCCAAATGCTCATTTAATTTACAAGATGACCTTAAAATGCATTGCGGCGGATACATGGAGATCTATATCGAACCCATTAACCCTTCCCAGAAACTCTATATCTTCGGCGCCGGTCACATCGGGAAAGCGCTCACCCGTTTCGCCCCGGAATTCGATTTTGCTGTCACTGTGTTCGATCCTCGCGAAGGGATCTTCAGCGATCCTGTATTCACTGGTTGCACCTGCATCGGGAAAGATTATTTTGAAGCCATTGAAGAGAGCGTTTTTGATGAGAATACGTATATCGTCATCGTAACCCCCAAGCATATTTACGATGAGGAGATCCTTGTAAAAGTGGCCCGAAAACCCCATGTTTATGTGGGAATGTTGGGGAGTCAGCAAAAAGTGAAGCTGGCACGGAAACGTTTCCTGGAGGAAAACTTGCTCACCGCAGAAGAAATTGATTCGATCGACATGCCCATCGGGATAAGATTCGAGGCGCAAACTCCACAGGAGCTCGCCATCAGTATCCTTGCCAAACTGATTGATGTCAGGAACCGGGTAATGAATAGCAACAGTTGATTCATTCTGCCATTGTTGTTCCAATGAATGCTTCAACGGAAAAGCTTTCATCATCTGCAAGCTTCCTGATCCTTGGTTTGATCGCTTTTGCCGTAATCAGGATCTTGTCGTTGATCTTAAGATTTTCAATTTCCTCCGGGGTCGAAGTTATCCTGGCAATCTTATTGTTCACCGAAACAGTCAGGATATTATTTTCAATTTCCAGAATAATGCCTGTAAGCTGAATACTCGGTTCAACGTTTGTGCCGTCAAAAACATCGTCAGGCTTTCCTTGTTTCTGAATTTTTCCGTTCTCAATTACATAAACAAAGTCTGATAACTTATAAACTTCATCAATATCATGACTCACCAGTAATGTCGTAGCATGAAAATTTTTATGCGCCTGTATAATTTCATTCTGCAGAACATGCCTCATGGTACTGTCCAATGCCGATAATGGTTCATCCAGCAATAATATCTGGGGTTTGCGTGCCAATGCTCTTGCGACTGCCAACCGTTGTTGCTGGCCCCCCGAGAGTTTCTCCGGTTTTCTGTTACACAATCCTTTGAGATGGAAAACATCCAATAATTCTGAAATGTACTGTTTCTCCTTTTCCGGATTGGCATATATAAGATGCTCTTTCACAGTCATATTGGGAAACAAAGCATAATTCTGAAATACGAATCCGATGTTCCGCTGCTGAGGTTTTATATTTATTTTATGGACGCTGTCGTACCAGATCTCCTGCCCTACTTTTATAAATCCATGATCAGGTTTTGTCAATCCGGCAATGATCCTTAAAAGGGTGGTTTTTCCGGCACCGGATTTCCCAAAAAGCGTGACAAATCCATATTCCGGAATCTTCAGATCAACATCTAATTTTTCAATTCCATTATTGGTGTGAATTTTTTTACTTACATGCAAGTCTATTAAAACCTCTTCCATTTCAAATAATCCCTGTTTACGCTGTAAATAAAAAGCAATATGATAAAACTGAATATAAACAGAAACATGGCATATTTATTTGCCATACCAAAATTCAGTGCCTGAACTTCATCATAAACTGCCAGGGACGCAACCCTGGTCTTGCCCGGAATACTTCCACCGATCATAAGTACTACCCCAAATTCACCGATGGTATGTGCAAATGTCAGACATACACCTGTCAGAAGAGCCGGTTTCATGTTTGGCAGTAAAACCCTTAAGAGAGTTGTCAACCTGGATTTTCCTAAAGTATATGAAGCATCTTTGAGGGAGACGGGTAAATTACTGAATCCGGTTTGAATTGAATTTACCATGAATGGCAGGTTGAAAATTATTGAACCGATCAATATTCCAAGGAATGTAAATGCCAGTTGAATACTGAAGTAATGATTCAAAAAGCTGCCAAACCAGTAATTCTGACTGAAAGCCAATAATAAATAAAATCCTAAAACGGAAGGCGGTAAAACTAAAGGCATACTCACGAATGCCTGTAAAACGACTTTTAAACGGAACGATGAATAAGTCAAAAACCAGGCAATGGGAATACCGGCACAAAATAGAACAATTGTTGTGAGTGATGCTAATTTTATTGAAATCCAAAAGGTCTGAAAAAAAGCTTCGTTCATTTTTGAAGTGACTATTAGTTTTCATTGGGCAACCTGAATCCGTATTTGCCAAACAATTTCCGGGCCTGATCTGATTCAATGAATTGAGTAAACT
>CAZUYY010000266.1:0-4418 GCA_964624935.1 uncultured Prolixibacteraceae bacterium | reverse complement strand
TTGCGGGGAAAGACTCAATCTAATGGAAGATGGAGAATAGAAAACTGGTGAACTGGCGAATTAGTGAACTTGTGCGTAAAAAAAAATTAAAATTACTTTATAACTTTATGAACTTTATGACTTTATAAACTTAGAATCGTAAATCGTCCAATCGTAAATATCTTCTAATGCGCTATATATATGTAGTTCTCTTGTTCTTCCTTGCCCTTGGTCTTTCGGCACAGGAAGTTGTTACAGGATTGCAGTTCAATCCGGTTGTCAGGATGCAGTATTTGAAAAATAAAATGCTAAAGTCAGGGAACGGAGAGGACACTATTCCAATCACACTGCCATTTTATGATGATTTTTCATCCGGCGGAGTATTTCCTTCTTCTTTGCGCTGGATTGATCGCGATGCTTATGTAAATACGGATTACCCGGTTTATCCGATCGATCTGGGTGCTGTAACTTTGGATGCAATTAACGATAGTGGCTCTATGTATATGGGGGCAGTTGGCGGACCTGATGATTTTATTGCCGATCACCTGACTTCCCGCTATATCCGCCTTGACTCAACTTTTTCTCCTGTTCCCAGGTCATTAAGCCCCGCCGATTCTGTTTACCTTAGTTTTTATTATCAGCCGCAGGGGCGTGGGTTAGCGCCGTATAATTCCGATTCACTCGTGCTCCAATTTCTGCTGGAACCCCAGCATGACAGCACTGCAGCCGGAGATACGAACGTTTACGTTATCCCCGACCGGTGGATGCATATCTGGTCGGCTCCGGGCATGTCGCTTGATAGCTTCTACATGTATAATAACCATTATTTTCTCCGGGTTATGATACCAATTACAGACTGGGCCTTTTTTAAAAATAAATTCCGGTTGCAGTTTTATAATTATGTCAGTCTTGCCACTGATGTAGAACCCAGTTGGGAAAGCGATTGCTGCCAATGGAACATTGATCAGATTTACCTGAATTACGGCCGGAACCTCTATGATACGATCCACAGGGAGATCAGGTTTGTCGAGCGGGCTCCTTCCCTGCTGAAAAATTACCAGTCAATGCCTTATACACAGTTCTGCAATAACCCTTCAAATGAAATGATCGATTCTTTGTCCATCCTCATAACTAACAGGGATACGGTTTCGCATGGTATAAAATATTCTTACAATGTCACTCAGCCCGGAGGCAGTTTCACCGATAACTATCAGAGTCCTGATATAAACCTTTTGTCCTATTACCATTATGCTTTTGGGTACATTACTTATCCGCCGGTTCCCTTTACTTTTCCTATTGCATCTTCCGACAGTAATCTTTTCCAGGTTCAACATATCGTTCATGATCTTGCCCCCGGATCGACCTATGCAGACACCATCGTCGGATATCAATCATTTTATAATTATTATGCATATGATGACGGAACCCCGGAAGCCGGATATGGTCTCAAAGGAACCGGCGGCCAGATGGCATACCGGTTTAAATTAAATAAATCTCCGGATACGTTAAGGGCCGTGAGCTTTTATTTCAATCACACCCGTGACACCGCTAATTTACAGATGTTTTATCTGACAGTTTGGAATGATAACAGTGGAGTACCGGGTGATTCCATCTATTCACGGGCAGTAATGACAGAATATTCCGACAGTCTCAACAAGTTCACAACTTACCGTCTTGAACAGCCTGTCAGGATCAGCAATGCATTTTACGTTGGAACGGTCCAGACAACAGATGATAACCTGAATATCGGACTTGACACCTATGACAATGCAGCTTCAAATCTTTTTTACAATGTTACAGGAACCTGGAGGCCCTCTGCAATCACAGGAGCGCCATTGATAAGGCCAATCATCGGTAAGCCACTTCCGCTTGGAATTGCAAATCTGAAATCTGAAAAGGGGAGTATAACGGTTTACCCGAATCCATGCTCTACCGGACTGGTCCATATTTCTCTTGATGGATCAGGGACTTTACAGAACAAGGAGAACTGGATCATTTCCATTTCAAACGTTTCAGGACAACAGGTTTATTATTCTCAGGGCACCGATGTTGAAGATGTTTCAGGGCTTCCTTCAGGAATTTACATTGTCAAAGTCGAAAACAAGGTCACAATGCAGAATTTCATTTCAAGGCTGGTCATTATGAAATGATGCACATAAGTTCTATTTATGGCCGATGATAATCAAAATGTTGAAGAGAGCACCGGATTATACGAACACTTCAGGTTTGTTGCAGATAAGGGGCAGAGCCTTCTGAGGATCGATAAATATCTTGCCGATAAAATTGAGAATACATCCCGAACCCGTATTCAAAATGCCGCGAATGCAGGAAGCATCCTCGTTAATGAGGTGGCGATCAAACCAAATTACAAGGTCAAGCCCGGAGATGTGATCAGTATTGTGCTTCCTCAACCTCCAAGAGATACTGAAATATATCCGGAAAAGATCCCTGTCAACATTCTCTATGAAGATGCGGATATCATTGTAGTAAATAAAGAAGCCGGAATGGTAGTACATCCGGGTCATGGCAATTTTACCGGCACCTTGCAGAATGCTTTGTTATATCATTTTCTGGAATCCGGAAAAGAAGAACCTGACGCTAAAGTTTACCTCGTTCACAGGATCGACAAAGACACATCGGGGATCCTTCTGGTGGCTAAAAATGAAATGGCACAGATCCGGCTGGCAAAACAGTTCTTTGAACATACCATCGACCGGAAATATGTTGCACTGGTATGGGGCAACCTGCCTGAAAATGAAGGAACGATTACAGGTTATATTGCACGCGATCCACGTGACCGACTGGTCATGAAAATATTTGATGATGAAGAGAAAGGCCGTACATCCGTGACGCATTACAAAGTGATGGAACGTTTCGGATATGTTACACTGGTAGAGTGTGTGCTTGAGACTGGCCGCACACATCAGATCAGAGCGCATTTTAAGCACATTGGCCATCCCCTTTTCAATGATGCAAAGTATGGAGGCAATGAGATCCTGAAAGGGACAACTTTCACAAAATACAAGCAGTTTATTCTTAATTGCTTCAAATTGATGCCCCGCCAGGCACTTCATGCAAAATCACTGGGATTTATCCATCCATCCACAAAGAAATACCTTTCATTCGATAGTGATTATCCTGATGACCTGAAAGCGTTGATCGCGAAATGGAGGATTTACAGCGTTCACAAGGCGTTGGAGGAGGAATAGGATGAATACAATACATAAATTAAATGAAAAGGGATGTAAATAAAGATCACAGGTTTATTGATTACCTGGTATCGGTTTATTTTTGGTTTTCATTGTTTTTTATTTCGGCTCTTCTCTTTCCGGTTACCTTCCTGACCTGGATTCTGACTGTTCTTTTCGACAGAAGGCGTTTTATCCTTCATAAAATGACCTGTTGCTGGGCAGATCTGGTACTCTGGATAAATCCTTACTGGAGGACTCGTGTTGAAGGAAAACAGAAATTTGACCGCAAAACTACCTATGTGATTGTTTCCAACCACCAGTCTGGGGCAGATATCCTGGTTTTATTCAGATTATACCGGCATTACAAATGGGTTGCAAAACAATCGCTGTTCTATTATCCTTTTATAGGATGGAATATGTGGCTGAACGGCTATATTTCAATTGTCAGGACCCGCGGTAGAAGTAAGCTGATGATGATGGATAAAGCTGCTAATACAGTCAGGGCAGGGAATTCCGTCATGTTATTCCCCGAAGGGACCCGAACCCGCGATGGCAACATTCAACCTTTTAAGACCGGCGCTTTCCGGCTTGCACTGGATACAAAATCCCCGATCCTTCCGGTTGCGATCATAGGAACGTATCATGCCATTAATAAGAACAGCCTTCTGATACACAAAAATTACAATATCCGTTTAGTGATATTGGACCCAATCCCGTATGAACAGATCGCCAGTCTGGATCCAAAGGAAATCGCGACAAAGGTTCATGATTTAATCCGCGCAGAAATATTAAGGAAAGACTAAAAAAAAATTTCACAGCAGGCTCCTTATTGCATTAAGAACTAACATGATATCATCTTTCTTAAGAAGAAAATCAGCCGGTCCTGTTTTTGTCTTCCTTATAAAAACAACAAACTGGTAAACTGTCGCCGCAATATAAGACAAAGTCGCTGCCAATCCTGCCCCAATAAGACCAAACCGGGGGATCAGGACGACACAAAAAACAACCGTAAAAAACAATCCGATAGCTGCACTGATCGTATTGTGAATGGGTTTCCCCATCCCAGAAAAATACGGGCTGAGATTGATGGAAATTGAAAATGTCAGAATGCCTGCCGCCAGGGTGTACATGATAACCGGTACCATCCGGAATTCAGGCTTGAATATCATTGAAAAGAACACATGAAGAAGAATAATGATCACAGCCAGTGATAACAGCGTCAGGATAAATGAGATCTTGACAAGATCC
>CAZUYY010000265.1:0-4449 GCA_964624935.1 uncultured Prolixibacteraceae bacterium | reverse complement strand
AGATTGAAATTGGGGGGTTGTGAAGGAAACAGGTCTTACCGTTGGGGGTAGTGGATGAAGATCTGTTCGGATTTCATAAGGATGTCCACGTATTGGGCGCGTTTGTAGATGAAGGGATCTTTCATGTTCTTTTTTGAAAGTTTGCCACGGAATTTAATTATATCCTCGTACTTCTTATGATCCATCCAATCGGTGATTTCTTGCAACATTTTCGTGATCTGACCGAAACCATGCTTATATAGAGTGCTGACCAACTGAACGCAATCTGCACCGGCAAGAAGCATTTTAATTACATCGGCACCAGTATAGATCCCTGTATTGGCACAGATGGAACCGTGAATCTCGCCATGCAACAAACCTACATACCTTAATGGTAAACGAATATCATCAGGATTGCTGAGATGCCAGTTAAAATGGTGTTCTTCTTTTTCAATGTCAATGTCGGGTTGGAACAGACGGTTGAACAACACAAAACCGTCGACACCTTCGAAGTACATCATCTGGATCAGATTCAGGACATTCGTATAGAATGGGCTAAGTTTAACGCTTACCGGTATCCTGAGGCTTTTCTTAACCTGGTTCACCACATCCAGCTGTTCATTAACGATGGCTTTCTCCTCTTTTTTAAAATCGCCGGGGATGGAATAAAAATTCAACTCAATGGCATTGACGCCGGTCTGCTCGATGGCTTTGGCATATTCTACCCATGTTTCACCGAAGGTACAATTCAGGCTGGCGATCACAGGGATGGTCACAGCCTCTACTGTTTTTCTGAGGTGCATCAGGTGTTCCGTAGGACCGGCATGCTCGATATCCGGAAAGAGGCTGATCATTTCTGCATGCCGCTCATTGTATTGATTCAGTTCTTCGGATAATTGAAGCCGCTCCAGTTCGATTTGTTCTTCGAAAAGGGTTTTATAGACTATGGCTGCGGCACCGGCTTCTTCTATTTTCTTAATGTTGTCAATGTCTTTAACAAAGTTGCTTGCACCAGCGATGATTGGGTTTTTCAGGTTCAGACCCATGTAGTTGGTTGATAGGTTGGCCATTGTTTCAGGGTATTAGGGTTAGGTGTTAGATTTTGAATATACCATTTCTGATAGTCGTTTATAGTTTGTGTAGCGCCATTTTGCGTTTTCTTCTGCTGCTTTGAATAAAATGTCGGCTTCTTCAGGGAACATTTTTTTCAAAGAGGTATAACGGACTTCCCCATCAAGAAATTGTTGGAATTTTGTCCAATCGGGTTCTTTTGAGTCGAGGGTGAAAGGATTTTTACCTTCTTCTTCGTTGAGGGGGTTGTAACGGTAAAGTTGCCAGTATCCTGCCTGGACGGCGCGGTCCATTTCGTCCTGGGTCTTTCCCATTCCTGCACGCATTCCATGATTGATACAGGGGGAATATGCGATTACGATGGAAGGGCCGGGATAGGCTTCGGCTTCTTTTATTGCGCGGAAAAGCTGGCTGTTGTTGGCGCCCATGGCAACCTGTGAAACATAAACATATCCATAAGTCATGGCCATGGCACCCAGGTCTTTTTTCCTGACCTTTTTGCCGGAAGCTGCAAATTTAGCTACAGCTCCCTCCGGAGTGGATTTTGATGCCTGTCCGCCCGTATTTGAATAGACTTCGGTATCGAGCACAAGGATGTTTACATCTTCGCCCTGAGCGATCACATGATCGAGACCTCCATAACCGATATCATATGCCCAGCCGTCGCCTCCAAAGATCCAGATAGATTTCTTTATCAGGTACTGTTTTAATTCAAGGATATCTTTAGCCAGTGGATTTGATTCTTTGCCCAGCAGGGGAATGATCTTATCAGCCGCAACTTTTGATTTATCCGCATCGTCCTTACCATCCATCCATTCCCGGAAGGCATCTAACACCTCAACCGACATCATGTTTTCTTTTATGGCTTCTCTCATTTTCTGAGCTATTCTTTTTCTCAGGTTATTTACGCCTATTGCCATTCCAAAGCCATATTCCGCATTGTCTTCGAACAGTGAATTTGCCCAAGCCGGTCCCTGTCCTTCATGATTCATGCGGTAAGGGGTAAAAGGAGCCGTTCCACCATAGATAGAGGAACATCCAGTGGCATTGGCAACCATCATACGTTCGCCAGAGAGCTGGGTAATAAGTTTAATATAAGGGGTTTCGCCGCAACCTGAACAGGCGCCTGAGAATTCAAAGAGCGGCTGTGCAAACTGGCTGTTCTTGAAGGTTCGTGACCGTGGTGCGACATCGGGTTTGTATGTAACTTTAGAGATGAGGTAATCCCAGTTCTCCGTTTCTTTCATTTGCGATCCCAGTGGCTTCATCTCCAGCGCCTTGATCTTGGCAGAACAAACATCCACGCAGTTACCACAACCGGTGCAGTCGAGCACTGTGACCTGTATCCTGTATTCCAGTCCGACCAGTTCTTTACCAATTGCTTTCAGTGTGACCATATCTGCCGGTGCATTCTTTTTCTCTTCAGCATTAAGAAGGAAAGGACGAATTGCAGCGTGAGGACAAACATAGGCACATTGATTACACTGGATGCAATTTTCGGGGATCCATTCAGGGACGGTAACGGCGATGCCTCTTTTCTCCAGTTGTGTCATGCCAACCGGGAAGGTACCGTCTTCACGACCCAGGAATGCGCTAACGGGAATATCGTCGCCTTCAAATTTATTAACCTTATCGAAAACCTGTTTGACAAATGTGGAACGGTTGGGGTCGTCAGTCTCAGGTTTAATTTCCAGATTGGCCCATTCTGCAGGAACGGGAATTTCTTCAACCTCTCCTCCCCTGTCGATGGCCGCGTTGTTCATATTAACAATATCTTCCCCTTTTCTGCCATAAGTTTTCTTTATGGCATATTTCATCTCTTTCACCGCAAAATCGTAAGGAATCACATTCGCCAGCCTGAAGAAGGTAGATTGCATGATGCTGTTGGTGCGGTTCCCAAGACCGATCTCCACAGCTATCTTGGTAGCATCGATGATATAAAACCTGATCTTATGTTCGGCAAGGTATTTCTTCATATGATCCGGAAGCCGTTTTTTTGTCTCTTCTGCATCCCAGATGCTATTGAGCAAGAACGTACCTCCGTCCTTCAGTCCTTTCAGCATGTCATATTTCTCCAGGTAGGCCGGCACATGACATGCCACAAAATCCGGAGTGATAACCAGGTAAGGAGCACGGATGGGCCTGTCACCAAAACGAAGGTGAGATACCGTTATTCCGCCTGACTTTTTGGAATCGTAGGCAAAATAAGCCTGTGCATATTTATCGGTCGATTCACCGATGATCTTGATCGAATTCTTGTTAGCTCCAACAGTTCCGTCGGAGCCAATACCGAAGAATTTTGCAGAGAAGGTACCGGGCTGATCAATGCTGACTTCCGGAAGGAGCGGCAATGAATGGAAGGTCACATCATCCACGATGCCGATTGTAAAATGATCTTTAGGCTCATTGGCTTTCAGGTTGCTAAAGACTGAAATGATCTGTGCCGGTGTTGTGTCTTTTGAACTTAACCCATAACGACCAGTGATGATCATCGGGCGGTTTTCCCTGTCATAGAATATGTCACGAATATCAAGGTAAAGTGGTTCTCCATTGGCACCGGGTTCTTTTGTACGGTCGAGCACCGTAATCCTTTTAACAGTCGAAGGAAGAACGTTAAAGAAATATTTTGCGGAAAATGGTCTGTACAGATGTACCGAAATCAAGCCAACTTTTTCTCCTTTAGCTATGAGGTGATCGATGACATCCTTAATCGTATCGGTCACGGAACCCATAGCAACAATAATGTTTTCTGCATCCGGGGCGCCATAATAAGTGAAAGGATGGTATTCCCTGCCGGTAAGCTTTGTAATTTCCTGCATATAATTGTCAACGATATCAGCCACCGGTTCATAGAAACGGTTCACGGCTTCTTTTGCCTGGAAGAAGATATCCGGGTTCTGGGCAGTACCGCGGGTAACAGGGTGTTCGGGGTTCAGGGCCCTGTCGCGGAATTCCTGCAATGCTTTGTAGTCAATCAATGATGCCATGTCTTCATTGGAAAAGGCTTCAACTTTCTGGGTCTCGTGGGATGAGCTGAATCTGTCGAAGAAATGGAGAAAGGGAATCCGTGATTTGATTGCGCTTAGGTGTGCTACACCACCCAGGTCCATTATTTCCTGTACGCTGCCACTGGCTAACAAGGCAAAACCTGTTTGACGGGTGGCATAGATATCTGAATGATCCCCAAAGATTGACAGTGCATGGGCGGCAACGGTCCTGGCGCTGACGTGAAACACACCGGGAAGTAACTCACCTGCAAGCTTATACATATTCGGGATCATAAGGAGTAATCCCTGGGAAGCGGTAAATGTCGTAGTTAATGAACCTGCCTGGAGGGAGCCATGAACGGCGCCTGCAGCGCCAGCTTCCGATTGCATCTCGACAACTTTTACTTCATCT
>CAZUYY010000264.1:0-4453 GCA_964624935.1 uncultured Prolixibacteraceae bacterium | reverse complement strand
AGACCAATAATTAGGCCAGTTTACTCCGGCACTGGTCCACGGGGTACCGTTTGTTGACCACTGAATAGTGATTCCATCACCTCCGGAGAAAACGGTCTGGTAATATTCAGTAAAATCAACTGTAATGTTGGTATAGCCAACTGTGGAAATGGAAGTAGTCTCATATAACTGGTTCTGATAACCAGCCGGTGCATCCCAGGAGTCAAATATAGTCATTTCCGTGCAACCAGTATAAGGTGTTGCGGAGGGAAAACTTCCTGAAGTTGCCCAGGATGTCCAGCTACCATAACCCAATTGATTAATTGCCCAGCCTGCAGGCGGAGTGGTACCGGAACCAGTTCCCCAGTTTTGTGTATATAAAACAGTAGCACTGGTCTGAGATGCAAATACCAATATCGACAGTACCACCATCAACATTGATAAATACTTCGTAACATTTTTCATAAGGTTCGGTTTTTTTAAGTGTAAAATACTTATAATTAAATATTTAGATCGATTTCTCGAAAAAATATTCCTGCGATATTTCAATCAGAAACAATAATTTTAACCATGAAAAATGAGAGTCATTCAAACCACAAAAATACAATCCCAAATATATAAAAAAAGGATATTTATAATGAAAAAAATATTATTTTTTTCTAACAAAAAAAACCATCGTTCCCAGTAAGGCATTTTTTTGAACTATGTAAATAAAAAAATGCAGGGGTCCAAAATTTTGAACCCCTGCATATATCACTAATCTAATGGCTATTAGCCAGTACCCAATACCCAATACCTATTTACTAACAATGATCTTCTTTACAACCTGATTCTGGCTGTCTTCAAAGATCACAGTATAAACACCGTTCGGTACCGGTCTCAGGTCGATCACTTTTTGCAGCGAACCGTTAACATCAACTTTTGCTTCTTCGTAGATCTTTACCCCAAGGCTGTTATACACGCGGATCGAGAAAGATTCTTCGGAGGCTGTGGTGATGGAAACATTGAACATTCCTTCATTGGGAACCGGATAGATATTGATGGCGGTTGAAGAATGGGGATCAATGCCTTGTGGAGACAACCAAAAGACATGGTTTGAGGTATCCGAAGAACAGCCGTTTATTGTCACAATTGTCCAGTAATAACCCGTTATGGTCGGCATATAGGTCTGCATAGTGGCTCCCGGGAGGAGGGTTCCTTCGTAATACCACTGGTTGCCCGTGGCTGCACTACTGCTTAACGTTGGTCCTGAACTTGTGACCACAGGAGTGGCAGGAGTTTGTTTCACTGTCACGGCGAAATTCGGGGAAACGGTGCCATTTCCGCAGGAGTTGTTCCCGTATACGGTGATGATACCTGAAACAGCATTATTACTGAAATCAACTGTAATGGAGTTGGTACCTGAACCGCTCACACTGACAGCGCCTGCAGGAAGTGTCCAGATATAAGCTAAGGCGCCGTTTATCGGAGGAACAGTGTAAATCATATTTGTAGATCCCTGGCAAACAGAGTCCGTACCGGTAATACTGCCTGCTGCAGAGGGTAATGGAGTCACAGTAACAGGAAATGGTGGAGAAGCCGGACCATTACCACAGATGTTGTTGCCAACAACTAATATGTTCCCTGAAGTGGCATTGTTTGCATAGTCCACAGTTATGGAATTCGTTGTCGAACCATTTACATTAGACGCTCCCGGAGGTAATGTCCAGATGTAAGCTGTTGCATTTGTTATTGGGGCTACAGAATAAGGGACATTTGAAGCTCCCGCGCATACTGCTGAAGTTCCGGTGATAGTTCCTGCAGCGCCGGGTACAGGATTAACAGTAACCGCGTATGACGTCGGTGTAAGAGCCGAGCATCCGTTTGTATTGGTGTAATTCACACTGACACTTTGAGATCCTGAAGCAGTCCAGCTCACGGTCACGATACTTGTATTCTGACCTGAGGTAATAGTTCCTCCACTGGAGACGCTCCATACATAATTTGTAAAGCCGGATTGTGTGATATAATTGTAGGCTCCGGAATTTACGCAAAGGTTGTTCAGACCGGAAATTGTCGGTACGGGTAAAGCATTCACCGTGACATTATAAGCAATAGGAGTGGGAGATGAACATCCATTCGTATTGTTATAGTTTACACTTATCGATTGAGCTCCGCTGGTATTCCATGTCACGGTAGCTGAATAGGTACCCTGTCCTGCAGTGATTGTGCCGCCTGTAATGGTCCAGACATAGCTGGTGAAACCGTATTGGGTTATATAAACATTATTTGTACTACCCATGCAGGCCGTTGCCGGTCCAGTAATGGTCGGTGTCGGGGAGGCATACACATTGACTGATAGGGAACTTGGGCTTCCGTTTCCGCAGGAACCAATGGCGGCGACGGTCACAAACCCATATTGTGCAATATTGGAATAGCTGACCGTTATACTGGTCGTACCAGAGCCTGATGTAATGGTACCTCCAACCGGAACGGTCCAGGTATAGCTGGTGGCTCCTCCAACGGGAGAAATACTGTAAACATAGCCCGAGTGGCCCTGGCAAACATTGACAGGCCCTGAAATCGTACCGGGAGCCGGAGGTGGCGTGCAACCGGTCTGGAAGGATTGATCTGCACCATTGGTTGTCCCGCCTGCATTTACACCGACACACTGGAAATGGTAGGTCAAACCCGTTCCCAACCCGGTGAGGTTTGCCAGAACAGCAGTGGCTGTATTCCCTGTCACAGGTGTGGGAGTCCCCGCTATCACATTCCCGTAACTTGTTGTCAACCCCCAGTTAAAACTCACCGCGGTGGATAAATTGTTTGCATTCACTGTTCCGTTCAATTGCGCTGCAGTCATCGTTATATTGGTAGCTGGGTTTGTAACAACAATGGGAGGTCCCGCTGTGTTAAATGTCATATCATTCCCATTGGAAGTTCCGCCTGAATTGACACCAACCACCTGGTAATGATAGGTTGTATTGGCAAGTAGCCCAGCAAGAGCGGCGCTCACACTTGTTACGGTATTTCCCGTTACCGGTGTTGGTGTCCCTGCAACGGTCGATCCATAGGAAGTGGTTAAACCATAATTGAAGGTCACTGCTGTCGAAGCGCCATTGGCATTCACTGTTCCGTTGACCGTAGCGGTGTTAAGCCCGATACCTGTAGCTGCCGTTGTGACAACGGTAGGTGGAGGACCAAGGGTGGTAAAGGTCATATCATTTCCATTGGTAGTTCCGCTGGAGTTTACGCCAACTACCCTGAAATGGTAGGTGGTATTGTTTGCCAGACCGGTAATGGCTGCACTCACATTTGTCACAGTAGTTCCCGTAACTGTGGCGGGTACACCTGGTACCGTGGTGCCATATGCCGTGGTCAATCCGTAATTAAAAGTAACAGTTGTACTGAGGCCATTTGCATTAACAGTGCCATTAAGAGTCGCAGTTGTGCCTGTGACAAAAGTTGCAGCCGTGGTTACACAAACAGGAGGGCCACTGGTCGCTTCACTTATTCCGAAACAATAAGTTTCTACATCCTGACCAATATAAACAAAAGGACATCCTACGCCTGCACCAGAGTAATTTCTATTTATGGCACCTGTTCCATTGTAATAGCATGCAATTGTTCCACCTGCCGACGCGCCGCATTGCCCCATATCAATGATCAAAGATTGAGTGTTAACATAAGGAAACGGAGTATCAAGCGTGAAATTCAGCCATTGTCCTGCCGTACCTGATAAAACCACGGATGTATGTGAATAAACAACAGTCATGGAACCCGTGTAAAAGCCGCCGGTAGGCAAAGTAGTAATGGTCGATTGTCCCATCTGGATAGTCAGGGTAGAATAAGTCGTCGGGCCAGAAGTATTATTGCACAACATCGAAATGCCTATAATATTTCCCGATGGAGCGGCCGAAGGTGTACCAAAACCTCCGGGCTGAAAGAGCAATTGTGCATCTTTACCGTTTAATGAATTCAAAGGCCAGGAATTCCCCCCGCTGTAGGTCATCTGATTATAATACTGAGGCTGTGCTGTTGATAAATTATTCAATCCTGCAATCATTAACAGGATTGCAATAAACTTGAGTAAATTTTTCATAATTCTGGGTTTTTAGTTGTTAAAAAAGTTACGGTTGATTATTTATATCGATTTTTTAATATTTTGGGATAATTAGTTCTAAAACAATAATTTAAACCGTAAAGCATCATATTTGTCCTGCACAAAAACAGAAAGGCTCAAATATATGAATTTTTTTTAATAATGGGAAAAAAAATATTTTATCCAAAAAAAAAAGCATATTGTTTCCAGGAAGGCTTTTTTTAGATCCATATAAAGGGAAAAAATGTAAGGGTTCAAAATTTTGAACCCTTACATATATCAATAATCTAATGGCTATTGACCAATACCCAATACCCAATACCTATTTACTAACAACAATCTTCTTCACAACCTGGTTCTGGCTGTTTTCAAAGATCACAGTATAAACTCCGT
>CAZUYY010000263.1:0-4458 GCA_964624935.1 uncultured Prolixibacteraceae bacterium | reverse complement strand
CTTTTACTGAAAGACAATTATTATCTCACTTCTGATCAGAATATTCATAAAAACCTGCAGCGATCGGGATTGAAAGGGAGCTTCGTTTCACCGGAAGGGATCCTTCTGCCAGGTTTCCCGAATGGGTTTATCGGAGGTGCAATGGGAGTATTGAACGACAATATTTATATCACCGGAAGTCTTTCGCACTACCCCGAAGGGCAAACAGTAAGAAAATTTTTAAAAGATCTTGATTACAGGATCGTTGAACTTTACCAAGGTCCGTTGTTTGACGGTGGCGGGATTTTGTTTATGAATTATACGCCCATTTAACCCAGATCGCACCCCAGGTAAAGCCTCCGCCGAAAGCGGCAAGAATGATATTATCGCCTTTCTTAAGCTGGTTTTCCCATTCCCATAAGCATAAGGGGATCGTACCTCCAGTGGTGTTCCCATAACGCTGGATGTTCACCATGACCTTTTCTTTACCAATGCCCATCCTTCTTGCAGTTGCATCGATAATTCTCAGGTTCGCCTGGTGGGGTACCAGCCAGGAAATATCTTTTGCTGTCAGGTTGTTTTTTTCCATGATCTCTGCCGAAACATCTGCCATATTAGTAACGGCGAATTTAAAAACAGCCTTCCCTTCCTGGTAAACGTAATGTTCGCGGGCATCCACGGTTTCATGTGAAGGGGGCTTTACTGATCCTCCGGCTTTCATGTGCAGGTGGGGCATGCCTGACCCATCCGACATCAATATGGAATCCATAATACCGAAGTCTTCTGTTGTCGGTTCAAGCAGGATTGCTCCTGCTCCGTCTCCAAACAGTACACAGGTTTCCCTGTTGGTATAATCAATTATTGACGACATTTTATCTCCGCCAACCACGATCACCTTTTTATAACTACCCGTTTCTATAAATTTTGATGCCGTAACTATGGCATAGAGTAAGCCGGAACAGGCGGCATTGATATCAAAACTGAAGGCATTCCGGATGCCAACCTTATCGGTAATGATATTTGCTGTGGCCGGAAACATCATATCAGGGGTCACTGTTGCGCAAATCAATAAACCGATTTCGTCAGGCGAGGTTCCTGTTTTTGCGAGTAACCCTTTGACAGCTTCAGCTCCCATATCGGAAGTCCCAAGGCCGGGTCCTTTTAAAATATGCCTTTCCCTGATCCCTGTACGTGTTCGAATCCATTCATCACTGGTTTCCACCATCTTCTCCAATTCCTGGTTGGTAAGAATATATGGTGGTACATAACCCTGGATCCCTGTAATGACAGCTTTGATTTTCGTCATGAATAGAAAATTAAATATGCTGAAATGATTGAATGGCTATGCGTTATTCAATGCAAATTGCTCAAGGGCGTGTTTGATCTTTTGTGTAAGCTTTGAGTCATGGATCTCTTTCGACATGCGGATCATATTCCGAATCGCATTGCTGTTTGAGATGCCATGTCCGACAAGGACCGTAGAATTTATGCCAAGGATTGGTGTCCCTCCATAATTTTCATAATTAAACCGGTCAAGGTAAGGATCTTTCACTCCTCTTTTCAAAAACACCCTGTACATGGCCTCGATTTGCTTCAGAACAATATTACCCACAAAACCGTCACAAACAATAACATCTACGTTATCCCTGAACAACTCTCTTCCTTCCACATTCCCGACAAAATTATAATCCTTCGAATCTTTCATCAACTGAAAGGCAGATTGAGTGGTAAGGCTGCCTTTTTTTTCTTCCGACCCAATATTGAGCAGGCCAACCCTTGGATTCTTAACATGGAAAACATTTTCTGCAAACAGTGAGCCCAGCAATCCAAACTGATACATGACATCGGGTTTGCTGTCAGGGTTCGTGCCAACATCGATTAATATGCAGGAACCTCCGTTCTCTTTCGGGATGTAAGCGGGAGTACTCGGACGTATGATCCCCTGGATCGTGTTCACACTGTAAATAGCACCAACCATCATGGCGCCACTGCTTCCTGCGCTGGCAAATGCCTGGATCTCTTTATGTTTTAGCATCCTGAATCCCACTGCGATGCTTGAATTGGGTTTGTTAAGCAAGGCTTTTGTCGGCTGCTCATCCATCCCAATGACATCAGGAGCATGGACAATATCGAAGTGGGCAGGACTGATCTTTTCTTCGTGAAGGAAGGTATTGATGTTCTCCTGGTCACCGATCAGAACAATACGGTCAGATTCCGGTAATTCTTTCTGGGCCAGGATCGCCCCGTGAAGCACAGCTCTTGGTGCAAAATCACCCCCTAAAACATCTAATCCGATTCTCATTCGTCTGAAATTATATTACTGATCTGAATGATGGTCCTAAAAAAGGTTGATCTGTCTGTCCTTAACTTTGAAAGTTCAGGTATCTGATCATATCTTCAGGGATAAAAGCGTTTTGATGGGAATTATTCAGCTGCTGCCTTGACAATGGCTTGTTTCCCACGGTAATATCCGCACTCAGGGCAAACCCTGTGGTACAGAACAGGAGATCCGCAATTTGAACACAACCCAACTGTCGGAGCTACCGCTTTATAATGGGTCCTTCTCTTATCTCTCCGGGTAGTGGAGATCTTGTGTTTCGGATGTGGCATAATTCAAAATATATTAGTTACAATTTATAATTTGCTTTTCTTTTTCAATGCGGCCAGGGCTTCCCATCTTGGATCGGGTCCGTGATGCGATGAAAGGTCTTCCAGCCGGTGAATGATCTCTGCGTCACAGGTAGTTTCCCCAAGTTCATTATCGGGATGTACCCTGCGGACTGGCAGCGATAAATGTACATATTCGTAGATAAAAGGACTTATATCAAAATGGTTCTCCCCTATCGGAACTACCTGGATTTCCTCGCTTTCCTCATGATAGTCATTGCCAAACCTGAGGATGAGACGTTCATTTCCTTCAATAGGCAGGTCAAATAATTCATAGCATCTGTCGCAGGGAATCTTTACCTGGCCCTTGAAAGTAAAATGAAGATCAAGCAGGTTATCTTCCTTTTCAATTTCCAGATGCAGATTGATCTTTCCTTTCTGTATCTCAGAATATTCAAAATGTTCAAAGAACGAATCATCAATTTCAAAGTCGAATTGATGAGATCCAGGTTTCAGCCCTGTAACAGGGATAATGAATTGAGCTAAGGAATTCATCAAAGCCTCCCTTCAAAAAGTGGGCAAAATTAAATATTTATCTTATGAATACCAAATCTTTATTTCACGGGCGTCTGGTAATTTGTTTGATAATTAGAAGGTTTGTCATATATTTACGGGGTTTTTACAATACCCCGGGAGGAAAAGCCCCACCCCCGACCCCTCCCCCAAGAGGGAGGGGAGAGTTAAAAAGACACCTCAACCCCCGGCCCTCTCTCCTGAAGGAAAGGGGGTGAAAAAGTAAAGGGGTATAAAGAGATGAGGTGAAGAAGAGACAAGGTTAAACAAGTAATAATAAAATTCGAATGCTATGTTAAACAAAATGATTGCCTGGATGCTTCCATATATGCCTAAAAAGCTGGTATGGATCTTCTCAAAAAAGTACATTGCCGGTGAAACCATCGAAGATGCCGTCAGGGTATCCAGAGAGTTGAATTCACAGGGCATCAAAGTTACCCTTGATCTTCTTGGCGAATTTATCACCGATCTTAAACAGGCTGATGAGAACAGGGAGGCTTATCTAAAGATCATCGACCGGTTCCAGAGTGAAAAGATCGATTGTAATTATTCTGTAAAACCTACCTTCTTCGGGCTTTTGCTCGATACTGAACAGTGTTACCAAAATATCCGGACTGTAGTGGTGAAGGCGGCGGGTTATAATTCTTTTGTGCGGGTTGACATGGAAGATTCTGCCTGTACCGACCGGGAGATAGAGCTTTTCAGGAAGCTGAAAAAAGAATTTCCGAAGAATGTCGGACTGGTAATTCAGGCCTATCTTCGCAGGACCCTTGACGATATTAAAAAAATGGAAGACATACATTCGCCGGAAATCCCTCTGAATTTCCGCTTGTGCAAAGGCATTTATGTGGAACCGGAAGCAATTGCCTTTAAAAAGTATCGTGAAGTGAATGAGCATTACCTGGAAGATCTTGAATACATTCTGAGTAAAAAAATGTATCCGGGCATAGCCACACATGATCAGCCACTTGTAGAAGGAGCATATAAGCTGATTGATAAGTACAAGGTGCCAAAGGATGCGTATGAATTCCAGATGCTCTATGGGGTGACTCCTGAATTAAGGAAGAGCATTGTTGATAAGGGCCATAATATGCGGGTTTACGTTCCTTTCGGGAAGGATTGGTTTGGATATTCGACAAGGAGGCTGAAGGAGAATCCGAAGATGGCGGGGGATATTATTAAGGCGTTGTTCATAAGGAAATAAGGTGGTGAATTGGTGACGTGGTGACGTGGTGAACTGGTGAGGTGGTGACCTGGTGAGGTGGTGAACTGGTGACCTGGTGACGTGGTGAACTGGTG
>CAZUYY010000262.1:0-4459 GCA_964624935.1 uncultured Prolixibacteraceae bacterium | reverse complement strand
GATCTTGTTGTGGGGGATCTCTATGGAAATGTTTTGCAGATTGTTGGTGGTGATGCCTTTAAAGACGATGCTGGATGCTGGATGCTGGATGCTGGATGCTGGAGAATGGAAGTTGGAGGATGGAGGATAGAGGATGGAGGATTGATTACTTCGATTAGTTAAAGCCAGATATTGTTGCAAGGCTCGCCCGGTGTAGGAATCTTTACATTGAGCAATGTCTTCGGGGGTGCCGGTTGCAACGACGAAGCCTCCATCCTTTCCGCTTTCGGGGCCGAGATCGATGACATGATCAGCGGCGTGGATAACCCCAGGGTGATGTTCGATGAGGATCACGGTGTTGCCCTGATCTATCAGGGTATTAAGGGCTGAGAGAAGAACCCTGACATCGGCATCATGCAGACCGGTAGTGGGTTCATCGAGAATATAAAGGGTATGCGCTGAATGAGGGAATGCAAGTTCGGTAGCCAGTTTCACGCGTTGGGCTTCACCGCCGCTGAGTGTTGAAGATCGTTGTCCTAATTTCAGATATCCCAGTCCCAGGTCATTCAGGGCATCAAGAAAACGAAGGATTCCCGGCTGGTCATTAAAAAATTCCCTGGCCTCGCTGATGTGCATGTCAAGGACATCGAAGATATTTTTCTCTTTATAGATAACTTCCAGGGTCTCATCATCGAACCGTTTTCCCTCACATTTCTCGCAAAGGATTTCAACATTGCCCATGAAATGCATTCCGATTTCCTGGTATCCTGCCCCCTGGCAGTCTTCACAATGGCCTCCCCCGGTATTGAAAGAGAAACGGCTTTTATCATATCCTCTCGATTTCGCCAACGGCTGATTTGCAAAAAGATCGCGAACGTGGTCAAACATGCCGGAATAAGTGGCAGGATTGCTCCTGGGTGTACGACCAATTGGAGAGGCATCTATATCAATCACTTTTTTAATACCCGAATAACCAGTGATTGAATCACAGTCGACAGGTTGCACGCCTTCGCCATTCTGTATTTTCTTCAGGAATTTCCCAAGAACATCTTCTGCCAACGATGACTTTCCAGCCCCTGAGACCCCTGTAATGACATTCAATGAATTCAGTTTAAAAACAACGTCGATGTTTTTCAGATTATGTGCTGAAGCTCCTTTTACGATGATCTCTCCATTACCCATTCTGCGTGGGTGCTGGTTCGTGATCTTTTCACGTCCCATGAGGAATGAAAGCGTATGGCTTTTCCTTATTTCTTCTTCAGGCAAATGATCAATTTCTGAAACAGGCATGTTAAGAAGCACTTCACCGCCATGGACCCCTGCATCAGGACCTATGTCGATCAACCAGTCGGCATTTCGGATTATTTCTTCCTCATGTTCTACTACCAAAACCGAATTCCCTTTATTTCTTAATTCATCACAGATTCGTAAAAGTTTTTGTGTATCTCTTGGATGTAACCCGATGGATGGTTCATCGAAAAGGTAAAGAATGTTCTGCAATCCCGTGGTTACCTGGTTGGCAAGCCGCAACCGCTGTGATTCGCCTCCTGAAAGTGTTCCCGATTCGCGGGAAAGTGAAAGATATGAAAGTCCTAACTGGTCGAGGACTCCTATACGGTCAATAATCTGATCGAGGACTGGTGTGGCAATTGTTCGTTCAATACCCTGGAAGTTCATTTTATTAAGGACTTCTTTTAATTCGTCCAGTTGATGTCCGGCCAATTCAGCAATATTTTTTCCGTTTATTCTCACCGACAGCGCCTTTTCATTCAGGCGGGTACCTTTGCAAGCGCTGCAATTGTATGTTCTGACAAACCGCAGGATGTTTTTGTTGCGTTCCCTTTTAAGGATGGTTTCCATGATCGGAATGATTCCCTTGTAATATCCCAGCTCTCTTGGCTTTGCCGTAATTCCGCTCCAACGCATACGTGATTCCAGTGTGTGTTTCCCGAACGGGATCTCAATCTTATTGCTGCCAAAAAGGATAATGTCTTTCTGTGCCTGTGTCAGGTCTTTCCATGGGATATCGACCGAAAATCCTTCAGATCGGCAAACCTGATTGAGCACATCCATGGTCACCTGTGAATATATTATATATCCGTTGGGAGCAGTAATCACAAGTGCACGGTCGCGTATGGATTTTGTGGCATCGGCAACAAGGAGATGCGGATCGAGACGGTCTTCAACACCGAGTCCTTTACAAACAGGACAAGCTCCTTTCACTGTGTTAAATGAAAACAGGCTGCGATCGATTACCAATCCGGGATAGTTCAGATCCGCTTTTCCAAGCCTGGCAAAGAGTAACCGGAGGTAGTCATAAATCTCTGTCATTGTCCCGACTGTCGATCTTGGATTGTTCTGGATGGATTTTTGACCGACAGAAATAGCGGGCGATAAGCCCTCAATTTTCTCTACGTCCGGCCATTTTCGTTTTCCCAGGAATTGTAATGCATACGAAGAAAAGGATCCCAGGTAATGGTTTTCAGCTTCCCGGTAAAGTACATCAAAAACGAGTGATGATTTTCCCGAACCTGATACACCCGTCACTACAACCAGCTTGTTTCGCGGAATATCAAGAGTGACTGAGCGGAGGTTGTTTTCGGAAGCGTTTTTTATATGGATGAGACCGGATGAAGACATGGCAATGATTTGAGGCAAAAATACAGGTTTTTAATCGTAACTTTGGCCTCCTTAACTGAAATATGACATATGAGAGATCGCCTTCACAAACAACTGCAAATTGAAATTGATACATCCTTTCTTTATAAAAAATTGAGTGAAAATACAGATGATCCGGGTTCTGCTAATATTTATAGGATCATGGCCGGCATTGAGGAAACTCATGCCAGAAAGATTCTTCAAAAAATCAGGCTTACTAATGAAAATGCAAATTTTCCGCAACCTTCCCCGCGTGCAAAAATACATGTTAAACTGGCTTCCGTCTTTGGCTGGCAAATGATCGTCACAAGCCTCTTGGGTACGGAAAAAATGATAGCCAATAATGTTATCACTTTTAAGGAAAAGAAAGGAGAAAAGGCAAACCCTGGCATCGTCAACCACTTTTCTATTCTTGATAACATCAGCAAATCATCCGCAGGGATGAAAGGAGGGATTCTTGCAAAACTTGAAGGCAGGCATCAATCCGTCGGTGGCAATGCCCTTCGTGCGGCCGTCCTGGGTGCGAACGATGGTCTTGTCACAAATCTTAGCCTGATCATGGGGGTTGCCGGTGCCACGACCGGCACAAAAGGAATCATCATTGCCGGGATTGCCGGGTTATTGGCAGGTGCGTTTTCAATGGCTCTTGGTGAATGGCTGTCGGTGCAGAGTTCCCGGGAATTGAATCAGCGGCAGATCGATATTGAAACTGAAGAGATGGAGAATTCACCTGAAGAGGAAATGCTTGAACTGGCTCTTATATATCAGTCAAAAGGGATGAATAAAGAAGAAGCGGAAAAAATGTCGCAAAAGGTTTTTGAAAATAAGGAATCTGCCATCGATACCCTGGTGAGAGAAGAATTGGGGCTTGACAGTACAGAGCTTGGCGGTTCAGCCTGGGAAGCAGCCTTAACATCTTTCATTCTTTTTGCGATCGGCGCAATCATTCCATTATTACCGTTCCTTTTTCTGAAGCACTTTCACCCTGTTCTGACCAGTCTCTGCCTAAGCACCCTGGGAATGTTTTTCCTTGTAGCAGTAATTACAATTTATACAGGTAAAAGTATCTGGTACTCCGGCTTAAGACAAATCCTGTTCGGACTTATTGCCGCAGGACTTGTCTATGAAATAGGCAGAATGTTAGGATCAATGGTACAGTAAAATGTTATTTTAAGCACCTCATCCCTCAATCCCTTCTCCTGAAGGAGAAGGGAAGATTTGGTTTCGTTCCACCCCTCTCCTTCAGGAGAGGGGCAGGGGGTGAGGTGATTTGGATATGAACTATAAGCCAATTCGCCAGATTATCAGCTGGCTTTACCATTCCTGACGGCATAAAGAATAATCCGGTAGGAAGCATAAATAATCAATGGCCAGGTTAAATACGACAATATTGATATCCAGTACATGTTTCTGTAATTGATAATTAATAATTGATAATTGATAATTTGTTCGTCCGTTCCCCAATTTGCTAATTCACCAGTTATTCTACTCGCCAGTTCGCCAGTTCACCAGTTCACCAATTCGCCAGTTAATAGGTGTGTTCCTCAGTCTCCATCTCAGCGATATCGATCTTTTTTTTATTCATCGACCACCAGGCCTACCAGATATAAGCTAAAACAAATGGTACCAGCAATGAAACGTAACTCATGGCAGTGAGAGTGTAATGACTTGATGAACTGTTCATGATCGTCAGGGAACTCTGGAGATCGTAAGTTGAAGGATAATAAGCAGTATTATTAAACCCTGCCAAAAGAAATACTGAGAAGACCGTCAGGACAGTACCAAATCCGGCAAACCAGATCCCTTTCGACGCGCATTTCTC
>CAZUYY010000261.1:0-4461 GCA_964624935.1 uncultured Prolixibacteraceae bacterium | reverse complement strand
ATCCCACAGTGATGGATATCCATCCTGCCAGGAAGCCCAGTCCGGGATGATAAATCTTCGAGAGAAAATGATATTCTCCGCCTGACCGGGGATAGAGAACACTGAGTTCTGAATATGCAAATGCCCCGCATAAAGCAACCACCCCGCCCAATAACCAAAGCATCATCAATGCGAAACCGGAAGTAATGCCCATCACCTGGAACCCGAGGCTGGTGAAGACACCCGTCCCGATCATATTGGCGATCACAACTGAAATGGCAGTTATAAGGCTGAATTTATTTTTCGCGGGCACGTTCAGTTTTTCTTTTTAGCAAAGAGAAGGTTCGTCTCGTTGAATTTTACATTGTACCCGATGCGGAAGGGAACAGTATGTTTGGTTTCCTGCTTCTCATAGGCAGATTGCAGGTCGGGCTGGAATTTATATTTAAACATGTCGATGGTTTGTGTATAGGTCCCGAAAAGCTCAACTTTCCAGGCTGACGGCTTGAAATAATGAAAAGGGATCCCCGAATCATCCTGCAAGATGGATAATTCCTGATTAAGAATATAGTTCCGTACCATTTGAAACCTGGAAGTGAACATGAGGTAAGATGCTGCTTTCATGAAACAAACCTGTTGGCCAAAGAGCTTGATAAATTGAAGTAATTCAGGATGCTTCTTCAGGTTATGGTCGGAAAGATCATAAGAAAGATAATACAGAATCTGTTGTCTTTTCGCAGTCGGATCAAAGAAGACCACTCTTACGCCAATGGTTGTCGAGTCCTGTCTTCCCGGAATGATCGTGCCTTTATTATCGAGGTTAAAATAAGTGATGCCTGCGATCCGGTGACCTGTTTTCCGGATGTAGAAAATGATCAATGGCAAGGTGCCGTTGAGCGATTCTTGGTTGAGGTCGGTTTCCATACTTTCCGTCCGGAAAAATCCCAGCAGGTTTGAATAATAAAGCGAGGCCCTTATTTTCTCGAGGTAATTAAGAAACTCCTTCCTTGCCATGGTATTGCAACTGTGCAGGCTGCCGATGGGTTCCAGCCCGATCAGGACATAATTGGAAGCAACAGGAAAGAAGGCATGAGCATAGAGGAAATCTGCACCTGCAAAGGGGTAAAACAGAGTCGAGGAATCGGAAGATATTGACACAAGGTTCTTGTCCCTCCAGCGTTCGATCGGGCCTGTTTTATTCTTTTCCACGAATTTCCAGTCGTCCCTGATATGTTGCTTGTAGGCGGTCCAGTTTTTCTCCCCGGTGAGGTCCCCGCAACCTTTGACAGGGTCAATCCCTGAGATTACGGAAGCAATCTCATCGTTAACAGTATCAACAACAGGGCCGCCAGTTTCCTTCTTTATGGTTTGAGGATCATTCGTGGTTTTATTGCTGGCGTTCTGAGAAGCCTGGTTTTGCATGCAGGAAAAGAGTAAAAATGCAAAAGCAATGCATAGGATTCGCCAGAGCAGGCCGATTTTATTATAACGAGGAAACATAGAAGAGACGTAATATCCGGCAAAAGTAAGACAATTAGCAATGAGATAGAAAACTGGGTAAATCTTTTTTAAAGTGATGGAACTAAAAAATAATCACGAATTACGAATTACGGCTTATCCAGGATTATTGAACAAGTTTCTGAACTCTCCGCATGACTTTTATTGATGATTCGTTGATCATCATGTTATAAAGCCAATCGGGAATATCGCCAGCCGGGTCAATATAACCTTCCAGGGTGAGATGGATGATTCCATTTTTCAACGGTCGAGCAGTCCATTTTTGCAGGTATTTTTTAATCCGGATCAGCCCGGGCTTTTCAGGTATTACATTGGCGAGGGGTGTATTTATAATTACCATTTCACCGGACAAGGAATCAGTGTACATTTTAGATTCAACACAAAGATCCCGGTCGGTAAATGGCCATGGAACGTGATAGACAAGGTAATACTGAAAATATTTGTCTTTTTCAAAGATAAGGATATTGATCTGACTCAGATCTTTATCCCACCAATCATTATTCTTCACATTTCCAAGTAAATCGCGCACTTTATCCATTGTTGAATGTACATCCATGACTCCCTTGAATGATTTTATCGAGTTGCCTGCTTCCTTTCTTGTAAACAGTTTGATCCCATCCTCTTCTTTCACAAAATTCCATGATTGAGCAAAAAGATCAGATGTAAAACCCAGAAAGATAAAAAGGATAAAGAAATTTATCTGACATTTATACTTCATCAACGTTTGAAAAATTTGTACAAAATAAACAGATTTTAAGGATTTTGAAAGTTTTTATCAACAATTTTAGCTAAACCACACCCCCTAGCCCCCTTTCCCTGACTCTTTAACCCCACCTTCTAACTCCCTCCCCCAAGAGGGAGGGGGAACCACCACTAAGTCGACAGTTGATAGTTTTTGAAAATCATGACGCGTCATACGGAAAAATGGGGAAGGATAATAATACCGCTCCGCTGGAGCGGGGTCAAATCAAAATCCATTTTAGCTACGAAAATATCGCTCCGCTGGAGCGAACCAATCATAAAGATTTTTGCTAATAGCTCCGTTGGTGCGAAACATTCATAAAGATTTGTGTCTATAGCTCCGTTGGTGCAACACGATCATAAAGATTTGTTCTTAATCGCTCCTCAGGAGCGATATTTTCGTAGCATAATGAGTCCAACCATCAATAAGCCGCTCCAGCGGAGCGGTATTTTCGTAGGCTGGAACAATTCATTAGTCGTTTGCATAACCCGTAATTCGTAATTCGAACTTTATTTTTTCACTCTGTGACTTTGGGAATTTGTGACTCTCTTTTCCTGGCACATCAAAAAATGATAAAGCCGTTATTTGGGTGGGTCGTTTAAATTGTATACTTTCGTAAGGTCAGATTCTTCGCTATGAAGAAGATTTTACTTCTTGCGTGTATTATTAATTCCATAATTGGAGTTGCGCAGAAGGATTATGTGATAAGTGATACGATTAGTTCAAAGGGTGTGTATATCAGGCTGATCCCGAATGAGTTTGGGATAGGTTATCAATGGATCGGGGCGCCAAAAAATACGTTCATGGTTGAAGTTGGATATCGTATAAGGTATTCAAATTCATGGAGCTATATTGGTTCACCCCTTCCATATGAATACCTGGAAAGACCTTTTTGCTATGGAGGTCCGACATTGAAAATGACACTCAGGTATGATGTTTCCCGGCATTCATCTTTAGCTGTTGCCATCGGGTACCAGCACCTTTATTGTCCGGAAGTCACCTATGATCCGGGTGGTTATGCATCAAGCGGAAGTCCCAATGTCATATACCAGGTCTATTCCTGTACCAGTGACGAGTTTTTATTACAATTACTTCATTATGTCCGTTTTGGCCGTATGTCTTATTCTCCGGTATCATTTTTTTACGGGATAGGATTAAAGATCTGCAGGATGACGGAGCACTTTTCAATAGACGGTACAGAAGAGCAGGAGAAACCTTCCACAAGAACCGGCGTCGATGGCACGGTTCAGCCACTGGTGACTTTTGGACTTGTGATAAGAATTATCAGAATTCCAGGCAAATCGACCAAATAAAAAATGTAATATCGTTTTGTAGCTGGCTCAAAACCCTACCCCCTAACTTTGATGACCCCACCCCCTAACCCCCTCCCCCAAGAGGGAGGGGGAATCACCGATCAGTCGACGGTTTTTGAAAAACGTGATGCGTCACGCGGAGATATCTGGAAGGATAATAATACCGCTCCGATGGAGCGGGGTCAAATCAAAATCCATTTTAGCTACGAAAATATCGCTCCGCTGGAGCGAACCAATCATAAAGATTTTTGCTAATAGCTCCGTTGGTGCGAAACATTCATAAAGATTTGTGTCTATAGCTCCGTTGGTGCAACACGATCATAAAGATTTGTTCTTAATCGCTCCTCAGGAGCGATATTTTCGTAGCATAATGAGTCCAACCATCAATAAGCCGCTCCAGCGGAGCGGTATTTTCGTAGGCTGGAACAATTCATTAGTCGTTTGCATAACCCGTAATTCGTAATTCGAACTTTATTTTTTCACTCTGTGACTTTGGGAATTTGTGACTCTCTTTTCCTGGCACATCAAAAAATGATAAAGCCGTTATTTGGGTGGGTCGTTTAAATTGTATACTTTCGTAAGGTCAGATTCTTCGCTATGAAGAAGATTTTACTTCTTGCGTGTATTATTAATTCCATAATTGGAGTTGCGCAGAAGGATTATGTGATAAGTGATACAATTTTCAGGATCCCTCAGGTTACTTATTTTGGAATTGATTTTTCCCATGTAAGGTTCTTCAAGGTATGTCCTAATGACGAGGTGTTGTTGAAAGACGGCATTCTCGCCATGATCAATAAAGAATACGCTATTGATCAGATACCGGCTCTTATAGAGAAATTGAATAAGACAATCATCCCGGATAATCGGGTGATCAATTCCCTCAATACCAGATTTTTTGATTCAGAGATT